>JAYTHH010000375.1:0-3246 GCA_043732745.1 Rhodospirillales bacterium | reverse complement strand
TGGTGCTGCCGGCGCTGTTGCTTGCCTATGCAGGCCAGACCGCCCTCTTGATCGGAAACCCGAATCTGGACGGCAATCCGTTCTTCCGCATGGCGCCTTCCTGGGCGGTCATCCCGCTGGTCATACTGGCGACTGCGGCCACCATCATCGCCAGTCAGGCGATCATCACCGGCGCCTTCTCGCTCACCCGCCAGGCCATCCAGCTCGGCTGGTTCCCGCGCGTGGCCATCCGCCAGACCTCGGACGAGGAGTACGGCCAGATCTACGTGCCGATGGTCAACTGGGCGATGATGGCCGGTTGCCTCGCGCTCACCTTCGTCTTTGGCAGCTCGGACAGGCTGGCCGGCGCATACGGCACGGCGGTGTCCACAACGATGCTGCTGACAACTGTGTTGCTATACCGCGCGATGCGCGACATCTGGCGCTGGCGTGTGGCCACGGCTGCCGCCACCGCGGCGATATTCCTTATCGTCGACATCGCCTTTTTCGCTGCCAACCTGTTAAAAATCGCCGATGGCGGCTGGATTCCGCTGGTCGTCGCCGTTCTTATCTATCTGGTGATGATTACCTGGCATGGCGGTGTGGAGGCGGTTCGCACGGAGCTGCGTCGCGGTGCTAAAAGCCAGGCGGCGTTTAAGGCCGAGCTGCAGGCTGGCCGCATCGCGCGCGTGCCGGGCACCGCCGTGTTCCTCAGCCGGGGTGACGCTGCCTATCCCATGCTTATGGTCAACCACGCCGCGCAGATGAAGGCGCTGCAGGAGACCGCCGTCAGCCTCACTGTCCGTTTCGAGACATGTCCGAGGGTTTTGGCCGATGAGCGATCCGAAATCCACGAGATCGGCTGCGGCATCTGGCAGGTCATCATTCGCTTCGGCTTCATCGAAATCCCCAACGTCGCCATGGCTTTGGCCCATGCCCGCGCCAAGGGTTGCCCCATCGACCTCGACGACGCCGTCTATTTCGCCGCCCGTGACGACGTGGTGCGAAAAGCCACCCGTCCCCGGATGTCAGGGGGGCGGCGCCTGTTGTTCGGTTTCATGTATCGCAACGCCGTTCGCGCCTCGGACCTGTTCGAGCTTCCGAAGAACGCGGCGGTCGACGTCGGACGTCAGCTCAGCCTTTGATCTGGCGGAACAACCGCTCCCCGGAGGCGTTAAAACGAGAATGTGGCGCGCAAGAACAGCCGCAGGACACTGGGGAGATCCAAAATGGCGAACACCACCCATACCGGCGCGGCCGCTTCGCACGATGCTGCCGCCAAGTCTCATCGCATCGCAGCCGAGCTTCATGCGAAGGGCGAGCATGACAAGGCGCAGAAGGCTTCAACCGAGGCGCACGGCCACTCCGAGAAGGCCCATGCTCATTCGACCGAGGCGCACGGCAAGAGTTCGATGCACGCCAAGAAGTAAGGCTGGCTGCCGCAACGCCCGATCGGGCGTTGCGGATTCAGCCTTGTCGGGCTGGGTCTATGCAAATAGGCGCATGAGTCGCGCCCGGTCTGGCCCGAGTCTCGGCTAAGCCGTCTGCATTGTGGTTAGGCGATGTCTATTGGCCGCTATCACCTCGCGGATCCGTTGTTCGACAAGCCAACCATTGTAGGGCTTGCCTATGACAACACTTCCAGTGAGGTCATCTGGCAGAACACTGGACACGTCGTATCCGGTGCCGAATATGAACGGTATGCCGCGGGTTTTTAACACCGCAGCCACATCCCAGGACATCTCGCCGTCGAGATTTACGTCGAGCAAGGCCGCGTCGAACATCTCCGATTGTGCCAGTGCGAGCGCCTCACTCCTGCGCGTCGCAGGTCCGACCGTCACCCAGCCGAGATCATCGAGCGTGGCTTGGATCATCATGACCAGGAGGAACGAATCCTCGACCACGAGGATTCGAAAAGCCTCCGAAGATGCAGCATCCGGCACGTTTGCAGGCAGCCTCAATTCTGTTGGTGAATTCGCGCCATCTTGTGCATTCGCGCCGGCATAAGTGACTGACGACGCAGGCAGGAAGATGTCGCACACGACCCCGGTCCGCATGTAGTGCAGGATCGCACGGCCGCCGGTCTCCATCGCCAGCGCGCGTTCGATGAGCGTGGAGCCGAAGCCGCGGCGCCTCGGCTGATCGACGAGTGGCCCTCCGGTCTCGGTCCAGGACAACTCCACGCCGCCGTCGGTGGCCGGTCGCCAGCTGACTGCCACATGCCCGCCTGGTAGCGTGAACGCCCCGTATTTGGCAGCGTTGGTCGCCAGCTCGTGGATCGCAAGGGACAATGAGAGGGCCGATTTCGGCGTTAGCTGAATGTCGGTCCCAACGAGGGTGACCGCAGTCGTTCCACTGGCATAGAGGCTGAGTTCCTCGCGCAGCAGCCTTTCGATCGAGACGCCCTCCCAGCGACTTTGGGACAGCAGGCTATGGGCCTTGGCCATCGCCTGGATACGGCCTTCCAGCCCTTTGACGAAGCCCGTAAGCGTCTCCGCATTGCGGCTTGTCTGGATGACAAGCGCCTGGATGTTGGCGATCGTGTTCTTCACGCGGTGATCGAGTTCGGCCATCAAAAGCCTGTCGCGCTCGGCTGCCCGCATGCGTTCCCGTGTCGCTGAGTTGATCCGGCGCAGCACCACATGGAGAAGAGAGACGCGCAGATCGAACGCCGCATCGAGATCGGCCGGTGTCCATGGCATGCACCGGCCGCGGATTGTCTCCTGCCATATCTCGAAGGACTTGCGCGGACTGAGCCGGTCGCCGTTCGGGCCGCTCGCCACCAGTTTCACGGGCTCGCCGGCCCAGGCGGATGTGTTCACAAGCTCGGGCCGGAACCAGATGATGAAGTCGGACAGGTCCTCTGACACCGATATGACCATCACGCCAGATGAGACGTCGGCGAAAGCAGCACTAGGCGGCCACACCTCAGCCAGCCTGTCGGTCGCGAACACGCCTTCACTTTTTGACACGTGGGTGTTCAGCCACTCTATCAGGTCCTGGATCTGACTCTCATTGGGCGTGGTTCCCAGGAAGGTCAGTTGGCCCTTGATACTGACCGCGACGCCCCCCGGGCTTATTCCGTTTGCGGCTGGCAGGCCGCAATGGATGTAGTCCAGCAGGTTGGGTGACTCCTTGGTCAATCCGACGGCGTAGTCATCCGCACTGGCCAGGTTGAGCATCAGGTTCTGCAGCACCATGCGGCTCGCCAGCCGCTCACCGAACTGCTCTCCCTTCTCGCGTGCCTCAAGCTGGAGTGAGAACATG
>JAYTHH010000374.1:0-3255 GCA_043732745.1 Rhodospirillales bacterium | reverse complement strand
AAAACGGCCTGGAACTGGCTCATCGCAGATCCCGCCCGTATAACTTCGATCGGAAGCCGCGACTGGGCGTGTGTCAGTCTTTAGACGGGTTGGTATTACTTACCCAGCATTGACCGGCCGAGGCGACTCGACGGTCTTTGGCGGCTGACAGAGGACGGCAAAGTTTCAAAGACCGAACGGGTAGGTTTCCTCTTCGCCTGCCGAGACCTGCGCCGGCAGCGGCGTCACCGAGGTGGTGTCGTCAAACCAGACAAAGCAATCATACTGGTCGGATAATGAGGCGCGTGCATAGTGGCTCTGTCGCTCGCTCTCCGGGCGGTAAATCACGCCGATATAGCGTTCCAGCCGAGCCGTTCGAAGGTCGTCGCGCAGAGCCTCGTTGTGACCTGGTCGCAGATCGACCAGATACCGGCCGATGCCCGCGCCGTGGAATAACGCCTCAAAACTGTCAGGTCGTGAGGGCCTGACGGCTTTGATCTCGGCGGGGCCGTCCCAGTCCGATGCCGCCAATACCGTGCCGCTATGAGTCCCGAAACCGATGAGGGCGGCACTCTGCCCAAAGCGCTCCCGGCAGAGTTGGCCGATATTCAACTCGCCACGCGCCGCCCCCATTTCGGTGTGGCGGGCGTCGCCGATATGGGAGTTGTGCGCCCAGACCACGATTTTGGACTTGGGCCCGCGCGCGGCCAGGATTCGTTCCAGCGTGTCGAACATGTGCCGGTCGCGCAGGTTCCAGGATTCGTGCGCGCCGTAGTACATGATCCGATAATAGCGTTCCGCATCCGTCACTAATCGAGCGTTTTGGGTCGCATCGAAGAAGGTCTCGCCGTCGTGTTCGGCGTACTCGGCCGCCCGGCGCATGAGGTCGACAAGAACGCTCACGACCGGCGCCTCGCAGATGGCATAGCCCTTATCGAGCGCCACGCGGCCGTAGGCCGCCGGTTCGGCGTTCCAAGGCTCCATGCAAGCGTAACGAGTGCGCGCCTCAGCCGCCGCGCCGGGATCGACCTTGTCGAGATAATCCAGCACGGCGGCCATGGACGCCCGCATGTTGTAGAGATCCAAACCATAGAAGGCCGCGCGATCGGACATCGGGCGTGCAGCATTGTGCTGGCGCATCCAAAGGATGAACGCCTCAACATCGGTGTTGCGCCACATCCAGGTGGGAAAGCGGCTGAACGGCGGGTTCGTCATCACCTTGTGGGGCTTCAGCCGCACATGCCGGTCGATGGCGGCGGCATCGGGCCAGTCGGCCTCCACCGCCACGGCGTCGAAACCGTGCTTTTCGATGAGACGCCGGGTGATCGCCGCGCGGGCGCGATAAAAGTTGCTGGTCCCGTGACTCGCCTCGCCGAGCAGGACGACGCGCGCTTCAGCATAGCGATCGAAGGCCGACGCGAACGCGGGGTCGTCGAGGTCCGGGAGCGGCTCGGCCGCGGCTGCGAGACGACCCGCCGGGGTCAAGGTCAGTGCGCGGGCATGCGATGCCGGGATCGGCTGCGGGGCAGCCGAGAGATTGGCGGTGAACCAGTCTCCGGCCAGGTGCATCACCTGCTCCAGGGTTCCAGGCTCTTCGAAGAGATGACTTGCGCCCGGCACCAGCTTCAATGCCTTGTCGGCCTTCAGCTTTGTCAGCGCCAGCCGGTTGAGTTCGATCACATGCTCGTCCGCGCCGCCGACGATCAGCAAGGTTGCGGCCGTGACCTGGCCGAGCGCAGCGCCCGCGAGATCAGGCCGTCCGCCTCGTGAAACGATGGCGCGAACCCGCTCGCCCAATCTGGCCGCCGCGCTAATCGCCGCCGCCGCGCCCGTGCTGGCGCCGAAGAGGCCCAGAGGAAGCGTCGCCAGCTCGGACTGCGCGCCGATCCAGCTTGTCGCATGCAGAAGCCGGTCTGCGAGCAGGTCGATATTGAACACCTTCCCGCGATCCTTGGCTTCATCGTCTCTCAGCAGGTCGAAGAGAAGAGTGGCGAAGCCTCGGCGGTTCAGGTCGTCCGCGACGGCGCGATTGCGCGGGCTTAGGCGGCTGGAGCCGCTGCCATGGGCGAACAGGACAAGGCCTCGGGCCTTCGCTGGGATTTGCAGATCGCCGGCCAGATCCAGCGGCGGCAAGCGAACCTCACGCCGGGTGACAGCAGGCGCAGGAATGCTCGACTTACGATCCCAGACCTGACCAAGCATCGCCACGGTCTCCTCGTCGGTTAGTTGGTGAAAATCGTCGTAGAAGGCGCCCACCCCATAGAACAGCTGGGGCATCTCCAGGCAGACCACGTCGTCGGCCTCGGCGCGCATCGTTTCAAGAGTGTCGAACGGCGCCACCGGCACCGCCAGAACCATCCTGGCCGCGCCTTGACGCCGCAGGGCCTGCAAGGCCGCCTTGGCGGTGGCGCCGGTAGCAAGTCCATCATCGACAACGATCGCGGTGCGACCGGTCGGGCTGACGTGCCGCCGGCTGGCCATATA
Organism: Rhodospirillales bacterium; assembly: GCA_043732745.1. Classification (GTDB taxonomy): domain Bacteria; phylum Pseudomonadota; class Alphaproteobacteria; order Acetobacterales; family Acetobacteraceae; genus CAIQQQ01. Next base: position 792 of record JAYTHH010000374.1, on the reverse strand, counting down.
GAGGGTGCGCCGACGCTCGATCTCCTCAAGCTCGCGCGCACGCGCCGTGTTCAGGAAGGCGGCGTCCGCGCCGGTCGCCCTGGCGACCTCTTCATTGATCACCGTTTTCGCGTCATCGCCATCGACGACCGCCGCGAGAGCCAGCTCGGGTTGCCCGGGGGCGCCGATTTTTCGAACCATAATCAGATCGAGGGGCGCTTTCAGGGCATTGGCGACCTCGAGGCCGACCGGCACGCCGCCGCGCGGCAGGGCATAGACAACCGGCCGGTCGAGGCCGAGCGCAAGAAGGCGGGCCGCCAATTTCCGCCCGGCGTCCGCCCGGTCGAGAAACAGGGATCGAGAATGAGGTGCCGGCATTACGAATTGCCTCCCACGATATGGCGGATATCCGGCGGGCGTCGTTCGGTCGCCGGGGTCGGGCCTTTCGGATAACCGACGATGATCGGCGCGACGGGCCTGAATTTGGTTGGAATGCCAAGCTTGGCCCTGGCCGCCGGCGTATTCACCCAAGCCTCAGAAAAGCCGATCCAGCAGCTTCCCAGGCCCTCGGCGTGGGCGGCCAGCATGAGGGTCTGGGCGGCGAGGCAGCAAGCCTTGACTGCCAACTCGTCCGGCGTGGTGGCGCAGATCACGACCAGGACGGAGGCGTTGTAGAAGATGTTGAACTTTGGTGAGTTCAACATTTCCACCATGTCGGCATGTTGCGGATGCACGTCCAACTGACCCACCATCACTGCGTTGGACTCGCTTGAGTAGGCAGCAAGCACGACCGGATCATCGACTACAACGACA
>JAYTHH010000373.1:0-10656 GCA_043732745.1 Rhodospirillales bacterium | reverse complement strand
GCAACGGCGCCAGCCTATGCGCCATGCGGGGCGGAAGCAGCCAGGACACCACGATGGGCTTCACCGCGCTGGATGGCCTGGTGATGGGCACGCGCTGCGGCACGCTGGATGCCGGGGTGGTGTTGTACATGCTGCAGCAGAAGGGGCTAGATGCGCACGCGGTGGAGCAGGTGCTGTATGAACGCTCCGGCCTGCTCGGCGTATCCGGCCTGTCGAGCGACATGCGGACGCTGCTCGCCAGCGCCGCCCCACGAGCGCGCGAGGCGGTGGAGCTGTTCGCATTCCGCGTCGGGCAGGAGACGGCGGCGATGGCTGCCTCGATGGGCGGCCTGGACGGCTTCGTCTTCACGGGCGGCATCGGCGAACATGCGGCGGAGGCCCGGACAATGGTGTGTGCGCGGCTGCGTTGGCTGGGCGTGGAGTTGGACGCCGCCGCCAATACGGGCGGTGCGGGCCGGATCAGCCTGCGTGGCAGCCGCGTCGAGGTCCATGTGATCCCGACGGACGAGGAGGCCACGATCGCGCGGCATACGCACGACGTTCTGTGATCGAGCAGGCAGACATCATAATCCTGTCAGCCTATCCGTCTCAACCGCATCACGCACGCCGGCCGGCAGCCATATTGACGGTGCCCTCTACAGGTGGGATCCGGCAGTCGAGGCTCGCATAGGCGCTCTGGACGCCCGGCCGGGCATTGGGATCGACAATGCCATGGGCAGATCCTGTTGCCGGAACATACGCGGCACCATCAGTTCCAGTTGTTTGCCTTCCGGAACAACCGCTGACCAAAAGTAGCATGAACGCGAACACGACAAATAATTGAGTTCTCATGTTGACGTCTCCTCAGTTCGATATGGGTCTGCGGAGGATATTACGGCAGAGTTGAGCACGTGAGAACGAACGGCGGCGGGCCACAAGCTTCGGAAACTACCTCATTTGGTAGCCCGAACCACATAACGCTTGCGGGACGCAGCCGTTGGGATCGGACCATTCAAATGAGTAGTCTCCGAAACTACCGGCGAGCTCCGTGATACCCAACTATACTGGGTTAATCTAGCCGCAAGCCGCTTCGACAGTTCAAGACGGCAATAAGGGCTTGATACTCAATGGTTCGTTCGATCCTCGCCAGTTCCGTCGTCGCTTGCATTTGTATCAGCCTTAGCGCCCCGGTGCTCGCGGCTGGACCAACAATTACCGTTAAGGCAACGCCTCCTTTAGCCGGGCCTGCGCCAGCCAATACGAACAGCAACGAGAAGCTGCGAGCCGCGGCCGAACCATTTGAAAAGGTGACGGAAATCTCCTTCAAAGCGACGCTGGCGGCGATCGATCAGACGATCGGTGAGGCAGAAACGGCGGCCCGGGGTGTTCGCACATTGCTCCCGCTCGATGCAGCGGGTCGATTGGACGCCCAGATCGGGGCCATGAAAGCAGCGCGTCAGAAGCAAGACCATGCTGGATTGGCTCTCGCTTCCATCGAGGCGTATCGCGTTCTTGTCAGCGCCGTCGCAGACAGTGCCAAAGTTCCGCCCGAAGGCAGCTTACTGGATTATGCCGGCTTTAGGTATGACGCCGACCTCAAAGCCAGCCCTATCCGGTGGCGCGACATGACCAAGGCCGTCTCCTTCGCGCGCGAGACTTGGGCTAAACCATCGCCCAGAGCGAAGTCTTTCCCCGAGACAGCCCGCTTTAAGAAGACGATCGCCGACATGGACAAAGCTGTAGCCCAAGAGGAGGTATCCTCCGCCGCTTTGTCTGTGAAAGCCGAGTTGGACTTAGTAGACCAGCTTGAAAGTTTCTTCTCCGCTCACTGAGCTGCTGCAAAGCGGAAAGCGGACAGGAGCCGTTCCACACAGCCTGAATTGCATGAGTAGTTTCCGAGCCTGTGATCCCCCCGCCCGAGCCGCCACATCGAGTGATGTAACGATGTTCCGGCGCCATGCGGCTCACCGCCGCTGTGCCCGTGGAGCATGAACTCACGAGAAAGGAACGCACCATGCTGAACGCCGTCTCATCGCTCAAAGGGTTCGAGATCCAGGCTAAAGATGGCAGCCTCGGCACCGTCAGCGACTTCCTATTCGACGACAGCACCTGGAAGGTGCGCTGGATGGTCGTCGACACCGGGCATTGGCTGAGCGGGCGCAAGGTCCTGATCCATCCCTCCGCCGTGATTTCTGCCGAATATGGGCAGCGGGAACTCAACGTGGCGCTGACGAAAGCCCAGGTGAAGGACAGCCCCGAAATACGGCAGGATCGCCCGGTGTCGCAACAAATGCAGAACGACCTGTACGGCTACTATAGCTGGGATCCGCTTTGGGGTGGATCGATGTTCGGCAGCGGTCTGTATGGCGGGTCCATGTACGGGTTTGCTGGTGGCGGCATGGGGGCGATGGCCTCGCCCTTGTCGGCGCCGGCCTATTTTGGCGAGGCGGCCGTGCATGAGGCCGAGCGCGGCGGAACCGACCAGGATGAAGGCGATCCCCATCTGCGCAGCATCGCCGAGGTTACCGGCTACCATGTGCACGCGACCGACGGCGATATCGGGCATATCCAGGATATCCTCGTGGACAATGCGACCTGGGGCATTCGTTACTTCATCGTCGATACCTCGAACTGGTGGGTGGGGCAGCATGTGCTGATTTCGCCTTTTGCGGTGCAAGGCTTGGACTGGTCGGAGCGTCACGTCCGGCTCGACCTTACCCGGGAAAAGATCAAGTCCAGCCCATCTTGGAACCCGTCCAATATCATCGACGGGGAGTTCGAGCAGCGGCTGCACAACCACTACGACTGGCCCGGCTACGGTTGGTGACGGGATCGCTCGTTTAGGTGCCGGCAAGGTCAGACGAAGGCCTCGGCCGGCAGGAGGGAGACTATGCAAGTAACCCAACCCGACGTATTTGCCCTAAAGAACTCAAGTGTTGAAGCGTTCCTCTATGCCGATATCGGCGAGGAACTGAACGGTTCGAAACTCACGATCCTGTCGATGATCGCGCGGCTGGGTTCAGACCCCTGGGCGGAAGCTGCGAGATGGGCGGCGCTACCCCGTGCCGGAGCTATCGAGAGCCTCGCCCAAGACATCGATCAGATGCCGCTCGTGCCGTCTGCCCTGGGCGAGGCCCGCGCCACCGCCACACGTCTCGTTCAGCTCCTGCCGGCAACGACCTCAGGCGCTCAACAGGGTGGTGTGGCCAAAACGGAAGCATCGGCGATGCCGAATTGGTTGCCGGTCACGCTCCTTTATGGCGCCATGGCTTTGGGAATGGCGGTAAGCGGGTTTTTGGCGACCAAACCGTCACAAGCTGTTGTCGCGACGACCGAGCAGCTGATGGGGGCACCCGGCGCGGACACCGTGCCGCCGGTTCATGCGGGACCCGGCGATAAGGCGGCAACAACGCCGTCCAGCCAACTCCAGAAGGGGATGGCCAGCCCGTGAAGTCATTCTCGACGGGTTGCTGAACGCGATCCTACCCTGGCCATGTCATTGACATCGAGGAATGCATGCGACCCCTGATTGCCGGAAACTGGAAGATGCATGGCTTGGCGGCCCAGCTCCAAGAGGTCGAGACCATCGCCGCATCCGTTCACGCCAGACCGCCCGCGGCGGACGTGCTGATCTGTGTGCCGGCGACCTTGCTGTGCCGGGCGGTACAGAAAGCTGCGGGCCGGATCGCCCTTGGCGGCGAGGATTGTCATGCCGAAACTTCCGGCCCCTTCACCGGAGACGTCAGCGCCGGGATGCTGAAGGACGCGGGAGCTACCGCGGTGATCGTCGGCCACTCGGAAAGGCGGCGGCACCACGGGGAGACAGATTCGATGGTCGCCGCGAAGGCAGCGGCGGCCTGGCGGTCCGGCCTGTCCACGATCGTCTGCATCGGCGAAACCGAGGTCCAGCGCCGCAACGGCGATGCGCTCGTCGTCGTCGGTGATCAGGTCGCGGGCAGCCTGCCTCCAGACCTCGCCCGCTCCGGCACGGTCGCGATCGCCTATGAGCCGCTCTGGGCGATCGGGAGTGGACATGTGCCCACCGCCCGCCAGATCGCCGAGGTGCACCGGCATCTGCGCACCTGCCTGGTGGCGCTCGCCGGCACCGCCGGTGCGGGCATCCGCATCCTGTACGGCGGGTCGGTTACCGCGGATAATGTCGGCGAGGTGCTTGGCGTGGATGAGGTGGGCGGTGTGCTGATCGGCGGCGCGAGCCTGCTGGCGGTGGACTTCGACGCCGTGCTCCGGTGCGTGCCGGAGCAGGTTTTCGCGCCTGCGTAGTTTCCGACTCTCCCCGCCCTGACCGCGCACTGCCATCGTTAGCGCCTCGTCCGGGCCGGCCTGTCCGCCAGGTCCGCTCCGACGACCGAAGCCGGCCTTCAGGCCCATAGAGAACCGAGAGGACCGACTGCAATGGCGAAGCCCACTGCCCCTCACGCCAAATCGCCGGATAAAAAGCCGGCTGAAGCGAAAGACGACCTCAAAACACTTCCGCTGTCCGAAGTAGAAAAGCGTCTGGGAGCTACGCCCGATGGCCTCAGCCAAGACGAGGCCGCGAAGCGCTTGGAGAAGTATGGTCCGAACGAGATCGAGGAGAAGAAGACCAACGCACTTCTGAAATTTCTATCGTATTTCTGGGGGCCGATCCCCTGGATGATCGAGGCGGCGGTCGTCCTCTCGGGCGTGGTTCGGCACTGGCCAGACTTCATCATCATCCTCGTTCTGCTGATCGCCAACGCCACGATCGGCTTCTGGGAAGAGCGCCAGGCCGGCAACGCCATCGAGGCGCTGAAGGCCAAGCTGGCGATCAAGGCCCGAGTCAAGCGCGACGGCAAGTGGGTCACGCCACCTGCCAAGGAACTAGTGCCCGGCGACGTCATCCGACTGCGCCTGGGCGACATCGTGCCGGCCGACGCGCGCCTATTAGACGGCGACGAGATCTCGGTCGATCAGTCCGCGTTGACTGGAGAGTCGTTGCCGGCCCCAAAGAAGTCCGGCGAGGCCGTGTTCTCCGGCTCGATCATTCGGCGCGGCGAGATCGGTGCGCTGGTTTATGCCACGGGTGGCGAAACCTATTTCGGCAAAACCGCCCAACTCGTCGAGACCGCGCATACCACCAGCCATTTCCAGCAGGCCGTGCTCAAGATCGGCAACTACCTGATCGTGCTCGCGGTCCTGCTGGTGGCTGTCATCATCGGCGTCGGCATCTATCGCGGCGAAGCCATCCTCACCACGCTGCAGTTCGCCCTCGTGCTGACGGTCGCCGCGATTCCGGTGGCAATGCCGACGGTGCTGTCAGTCACCATGGCGGTCGGCGCACGCCTGCTCGCCAAGAAGCAGGCGATCGTCAGCAAGCTGGTCGCCATCGAAGAACTGGCGGGCGTGGACATCCTTTGCGCTGACAAGACCGGCACGCTGACGCAGAACAAGCTCACCCTCGGCGACCCGTTCTGCTTCGGCGACGCGTCCACGGCCGATGTGATCCTTACCGGCGCCCTGGCGTCGCGGGCCGACAACGACGACACCATCGACCTGGCCGTGCTCGCCGGCGTCAAAGACCAGAAGATCTTGCACGGCTACACGGTGCAGCATTTCCAGCCGTTCGATCCAGTCCACAAGCGCACCGAAGCGACCGTCAAGGCCGCAGACGGCACGGTCTCCAAGGTCAGCAAGGGTGCTCCCCAGGTCATTCTCGAGTTGGTGGGGAGTGCCGGCGACGAGACGGCTGCGGTGACAAAGGCGGTTGACGACTTCGCCGCTCGCGGCTTTCGAGCCCTCGGGGTCGCGCGGGCTGTCGGCGACGGCACGTGGCAGATGGTGGGCGTGCTGCCGCTGTTCGATCCACCGCGTGAGGACGCGAAGGCCACGATCGCCACCGCGCGCGAGATGGGCATCGAAATAAAGATGGTCACCGGCGATGCGCTGGCCATCGCGCGCGAGACCGCCAAAACCCTGGACATGGGCGCCGACATCCTGGACGGCGCGAGCTTGGGAGACTCCAAGCACGACGAGAGCAATGCGACGGCCAAGTCGATCGATCAGGCGGACGGCTTTGCCCAGGTCTTCCCCGAGCACAAATTCCACATCGTCGATACGCTGCAGAAGCACGGCCATATCGTTGGCATGACCGGCGACGGCGTGAACGACGCCCCGGCGTTGAAAAAGGCCGATTGCGGCATCGCTGTTTCGGGCGCCACCGATGCTGCGCGCGCGGCTGCGTCGATCGTGCTCATGACAGCCGGGCTGTCGGTGATCATCGAGGCGGTCAAGGAAAGCCGTCGCATCTTCCAGCGAATGAACAGCTACGCGATCTACCGCATCGCCGAGACCCTGCGCGTGCTCTTCTTCATGACGCTGGCCATCCTGGTGTTCAACTTCTACCCGCTGACCGCCGTGATGATCGTCATGTTGGCCCTGCTGAACGACGGCGCCATTCTGTCGATCGCCTATGACAACGTGCATTACCGGGACGTGCCCGAGGCGTGGAACATGCGCCTGGTGCTGGGCGTTTCGACCGTGCTTGGCGTGATGGGCGTGATCGCGGCGTTCGGGCTGTTCTACCTCGGAGAGCGTGTTCTCCACATCGACCGCGCGCACATCCAGACGATGATGTATCTGAAATTGTCCGTCGCCGGGCATTTGACCATCTTCCTGACCCGCACGCGCGGCCCGTTTTGGTCGATCCGGCCGGCGCCCATTCTATGGGGCGCCGTGCTGGGCACGCAGTTGATCGCGACCTGCATCGCAATCTTCGGTTTCGGCCTGGTGACCCCGCTGGCTTGGTATTGGGTAGCGCTCGTCTGGGGCTGGGCGCTGGCATGGTTTCTCGTGAACGATCGGGCGAAACTGCTGACCTACTGGCTGCTCGATCGTGTTCGCGCCGAGGAGGCTACCCCGGCCGCTGCCAAACCGGCCAGCGCGCCAGAGACTGCGCCAGAGGTCCCCTCACCGGCCCCCGCCAAGCCGGCTGCCGACCCCGCTGCACAGCATTCCGCCGCGCCGCCACCGGATGCCAGGCCCAAATCCGAGACCGGCCAATCACCTGTCGCGGACAATGCAACGGTCGCCACCCTGATGGATACCAAGCTCGGCGATGTTCTCCTGGCCGCCGTGCTGAAAAATCCCGCAGACGCCGGGCACTTCATCGCTCAGGCGATCGATGATGCGGAGTCATCGAACGCCGTCGCCGAACCCCCTGTGGACAGGGCCGCGATGTCGGCCCCAAAGGCGGCCGAATGACTGATTCGCACAGGGAGGAAGGCATGAAGATCCACACCAAGGACTACCGGGTCCGCGAGGGCGAGGAGGTCGACCTCAAAAAGCGGCCGACGATCGTCGATCCCGTGTACGGATCGAAATCCCATTACCAGGAGCTTCTGGCGGAGCACGTCGAGAAGCTGAGCGCACTGCAGCAGCTTCATTACGCATCCAGGCGCCACACCGTTTTGCTGATCTTCCAGGCGATGGATGCGGCCGGCAAAGATGGAGCGATCCGCCACGTGATGTCCGGCGTTAACCCGCAGGGCTGTCAGGTGTTCAGCTTCAAGCATCCCAGCGCCACCGAGCTGGAGCACGACTTCCTTTGGCGCACCACGCGGGATCTGCCTGAACGGGGGCGGATCGGCATCTTCAACAGGTCCTATTACGAGGAAGTCTTGGTCGTACGCGTCCACCGCGAAATCCTGCTTGGTGAGGACATCCCGGATCCGCCTGGCCATGACAAGAAGCTCTGGCACGACCGGTATCGTTCGATCGTGGATCTCGAGCGCCACCTCCACGCCAATGGCACGCGCGTGGTGAAGTTCTTCCTCCACCTCTCGAAGAAGGAGCAGCGGCAGCGCTTCCTGGCGCGGATCGATGAGCCCGACAAGAACTGGAAGATTAGTCCGGCCGACATCGAGGAGCGGAAGTTCTGGAAGCAGTACAGGACGGCCTACGAACAGTGCCTCAGCGCGACCGGCACCGATGACTCGCCCTGGTACGTGGTGCCGGCCGACGACAAGGAAAGCGCCCGGCTGATCGTCTCCCAGATCGTCGTCGATACCCTGGAAGGGATCGGTATGAGTTATCCGAAAGTGACGGCCAAGCGTGCCCTCGAGCTGCAGTCGATCAGGGACGGGCTCGCGGCCTGATGCTGCTCGCGGGCGACATCGGCGCGACCACGACCCGGCTGGCCCTTGTCTCGGCCGATGCCGGGCCACGTCACTTCGTGGCCGAGCAGGAGTTCCACAGCGCCGATTTCAAGGGATTGCAGCCGATCGTCGAGGCGTTCCTGGCCAGCAACGGTAAACGGCCCACCGCCGCGTGTTTCGACGTGGCGGGCCCGGTGATCGAAGGTCGTGCGCACCTGACGAACCTACCATGGGATCTGGAGGAGGCGGCGTTGTGCCGCGACCTCGGGCTGGACCACATCACCCTGCTCAACGACCTCGAAGCGATCGCCCACGCAGTGCCACATCTGCAGCCCGGAGATACCGTCGAGGTCAATGCCGGCCTCGTTGTGGCGCAGTCCCCGATTGCGGTGCTGGCTCCCGGCACCGGGCTCGGCGAAGCCTTCCTGATCTGGAGCGGACACGACTATATCGCCTGCGCCTCCGAAGGCGGCCACGCCGATTTCGCACCGACTAATCAAGTCCAAGCCGGCCTGTGGACCTTCCTCACCGAGCGCTTCCGCCACGCGGCCTATGAACGGGTCTGCGCCGGCTCCGGCCTGCCGAACGTCTACGATTACGTGCGTTCCCGCGACCCTGCCTCGGAAAGCGCGGCGTTCCGCGCGGTCCTAGACGCCGCCCGCGACCGCACGCCGCCCATCATGCAAGCGGCGCTGCACGATGCCGACACCAACCCGCTCGCGGCCGAAACGCTGCGCATCGTGATCGACGTCTGGGGCGCCGAGGCTGGCAACCTGGTGCTCAAGGTCCTGGCCACCGGCGGACTTTACCTGGCCGGCGGCCTGCCGCCCCGGCTGGTGCCGCAACTTCAGGACGGCGCGTTCATGCGCGCGTTTACCGCGAAAGGTCGCTTCGCCAACCTCCTGCGCACCGTTCCGGTCCACATCATCACGATCAACGCGGCTCTGCTTGGCGCGGCGATCTACGGGCTGGACCATGCAGCCGGGCGCCGGTCGTCCGGCGTTGGCGGCCAACTCGAGAAAGCCAAAGAGCCATCGATGGCGGCATGTCCATGATGCGCTCCCCGACCACTGCGCCCCACTCCGACGCGCTCGTTTTCTTCGGAGCCACCGGGGATCTCGCCTATGAGCAAATCTTCCCGTCTTTGCTGGGCCTGATACGCGATGACGGATTGGATGTGCCGATCGTGGGCGTCGCGAAGTCAGGCTGGGGCCTGGATCAACTCAAGGATCGCGCGAAGGACAGCCTGGCCCAGCATGGCGCGGCCGATGACCCGGCTGTGCCCAAGCTGATGTCGCTCCTTCACTACATCGATGGCGACTACGCCGACCCCGCAACCTTCGCCCGCCTGCACGACGAACTCGGCGAAGCCAAGCGGCCCCTGCACTATCTGGCCGTGCCACCCAGCCTGTTCGGCACCGTGGCCAAAGCCCTCGCGACAGCGGGGGCGGCTCGGGACGCTCGCTTGGTGATCGAGAAGCCATTCGGCCACGATCGTGCTTCTGCCAAGGCGCTGAACACGATGTTGCGGAAGTCGTTTCCGGAGGAAAGCATTTTCCGGATCGATCATTTTCTCGGCAAGGAGCCGGTGCAAAATCTGCTTTACACGCGGTTTGCGAACCCGATCTTCGAGCCGATCTGGAACCGCCAGCATGTCCGCTGCATCCAGATCACGCTTGCGGAAGATTTCGGCGTGCGGGATCGCGGTGCTTTCTACGACGCGACGGGCGCCAACCGTGACGTGCTGCAGAACCATCTGCTGCAGGTGCTCGCCCATCTCGTCATGGACCCGCCGACAGGCGAGGAGCGCGACGCCATGCGCGATCAGCGCGCCAATTTGCTCAAGGCGGTGCAGCCGATTGTGCCGGCCCATGTCGTCCGTGGCCAGTATGCCGGGTATCGCGATGTTGCAGGTGTCCGCCATGGATCGACCGTCGAGACCTACATCGCGGTCAAACTGTTCATCGAGAGCTGGCGATGGGAGGGCGTGCCGATCTACATCCGCGCCGGCAAAAGCCTACCCGTCACCGCGACCGAGGTGTCGGTAGAATTCAAACGGCCTCCGCGCGAGATCCTGGACGAACTGGTGCCAGCTGGTTCTGCGCACATGCGCTTCCGGCTGGGGCCGGACATGGCGATCGGCATGGGCCTTCGGATCAAGCAGCCCGGTGACCGCATGGTCGGGCATGATCGGGAACTGATCCTGACCACCCAGCCGGCCACGTTCCGGCCGCCCTATCAGCGGCTGCTCGGCGACGCGATGCAGGGCAACGGGGAACTGTTCGGGCGGGAAGACATCGTCGACGCCCAATGGCGGATCGTCGAAGACATCCTGGACGACGTCACCCCGCTCTACAGCTACGCGCCCGGCAGTTGGGGGCCCGACGAAGCGAACCAATTGATCGCCGGCGACGGGCCCTGGCAGGACCCTGGCAAGGCGCCGACGTCAGACAGCCAATTAACCAACGCAGCACCGCTGTAACGCTGGCCCGAATCACTCGCAAGGAGACAAGCCCATGGCCTCGGACGCACCCAAGACACTGAA
>JAYTHH010000372.1:0-3264 GCA_043732745.1 Rhodospirillales bacterium | reverse complement strand
TGGGGCCGGGCGCCAGCAGCGCAAACCCCTGCGGGAAAAACGCCACCTTCGCCGCCAACGCACGATACCATTCCTCTTCACGGGCAGCGCGCGCGTTGCCCCGGTGCTGCGATGACGCCGCGAAGGCGCGCAGCCCGATCTGCACGGTGCCCAACCGCCGGCGTTCGGCGCGCAGGCGTCCCCGCAATGTGGCGAGACTGGCGTTGGAAGGGTCTTCCACCCACTCAACGCCCCTGCCCCGCAGCCACGCGCGCAGCGTATCCGGATCGGTGCCGAGCAGCGGCCGCAATCGGCGCACATGCTGCGTCTCGACCAGCGCCGCCATCCCGGCCAGACCGGACGAAGTGCTGTGGCCGAGCATCCGCATGATCACCGTCTCCGCCTGGTCACCGGCGTGATGGCCGAGCACGAGATGCAAAATGCCCGCCTTGGCGCAGGCCGCCTCAAGCGCGCCATGCCGCGCATCGCGGGCACGTTCGGCCAAGGCGGGTGCCTGGCCGAGGCCCGCCACAGTCAGAATTGTGGCTTCGAGGCCGCATTCGCCAAGGCGCGCAGTCACCTCACGCGCCTCGGCCGCGGAGTCCGCGCGGATGCCATGATCCACGATCAGCGCCAGCACGCTGCCGCCTCGCTGTCGCACCCAGTCGCGGGTGAGCAATGCGGCAGCCATGCTGTCCGCACCGCCGGACACTGCAACGGCAACGCGTGGTGACGCCTCGAACGGCCCGAGCGCGTCCATGATGCGGGCAAAGGCGCGAGCGAGATCGGGGGGTGACGCCACCCCGGTCATGCGCCGATCAGCGGCAGGCTGCGGAGGTGCGGAGCGCCGTGGCGCGCGCCGCGATGTCGGGGCGCGGGCTGGGATATTGCGTCTTTAACGTGTCCAAAGCGGCACAGGCCGAGCGCTTCTCGTTGATGGCGACCAGGCTGGCAGCGAGGCCCACCAGGCTGTCCTGGGCATGCGCGCCCTGTTTGTTTCGGTCGTAAGTGTCGCCGAAGGCCACCGCCGCCTGCGGGAAGTTGCGCTGGCCGCTCATCGCCTGAGCGAGCAGAAATTGGCCGTCATAGGCGCGCGGCGAGGCTTTCACCGCGATCACCTCACGCGCGCTGGCCTCGGCCTGGGCGTAGTCGCGCCGAGCCAAGGCAGCGTTGCCCTCCTGCAGCGCCAGCTCAGGCGTACGGCGCACCGGGCCAGTGGCCGCCGTGGCTGCGGCCGGGCTCGCGCCGAGCGGCAGCGACCCGAGCGATGCCGGCGCCGGGCCCATGGTGGGCGCCGGCGTTGTGGCTCCTTGGCGTCCTGGCGCAGCGCCGCCGCCGCTGTCGAGACGGAACTGCAGGTCGCCGATCTGCTTGGCGAGGTCGGCGCCCTGGCGCTGGCGTGCGTTATCCATCTCGTCCAGCCGTCCGTTCAGCTGGCGCACGGCGTTCTCAAGCCGGTCGACACGGTCGAGCAACACAGCGGTCATTTCCGATCCACCAACCAACGGCGCCACAGCGCCACGGCCGCCGAGCGAGCTGGACGATCCACCACGGCCCTGATCGGACCGCCCCGGATCTGCACGTAATGTCTGGATGTCGCGGCGCAGCTCCAGGATCTGGTTCTGCAGCGCGATGCCCTCGCGGGTCTCCATCTGCGCCCAGGACGGCGTGCTGGCCATCAAAAGTGCTGCAACCGCGCCCGCCATCAGGAATTTCATGTCGAACCCTCACCAGTTACCAAAATCCGGCCAACGCCTGTAATCTTGTTCAGCCCAGACTAAGACAAAAGGCCGGGCAAAGAAAAACCGGCAGTCTTGCGACTGCCGGCGTTTTCCTCAATTCATGCCAATTCGCCGTTGGCCAACCTCGCGCGCACTCAGATCGGTTCAGCGAATCGAGGTGATCGCGTTGCGGTTCTGGGCGTAGGCGGCCTCGTTCGAACCCAGGGCGACCGGACGGTCCTTGCCATAGGAGATCGTGGTGATGCGGGTGGACGAAACGCCCTTGGCCACCAGGTAATCACGAGCGGCGGAAGCGCGGCGCTCGCCGAGAGCGATATTGTACTCCTCGGTGCCACGCTCGTCGCAGTTGCCGGCGACCTGGACGTTGTTAGATGCATACTTGCCGAGCCAGGTGGCCTGACGGTCAAGCGTGCCGCGGCCTTCCGTGGCCAGGCTGGACTTGTTGTACTCGTAGAACACGCGATCGCCGATATTGGCGACCAGGTCTTCCTGGCTGCCCGGACTCACGCTGGAGGAGGAAGCGGTCGCACCGGTGCCGGTGGTGGAAGCCGTGTCGGGGGTGGTGCAAGCAGCCAGCAACGAGACAGCAGCGAAAGCGCCCAAAATTTTGAAGTTCATCGATTTGCGTCCCTGGATGAGGTGCGAGCTTGTAACGAATAGCCGTCGAAGGCGATCCCCCGGCGGGTCAGGCGAGTTGCAAAAGCCGCGGGATTGCCGGGTTTTGGGCACCCGCAGCTTGAAGTCGGCTTACCCCTTCGTTGCGAAGGAGGTCAACAGGCAGTGTCATTCGTGCCACACATGTCATCCATGCCGTGGCACCCATGCAACGCAAACTGCAGCAGGGGCAGGAAGGTTGCATAATCGTTGTGTGACACCGGCGTCCTCCAGCCGCCCATCAACCCGGCAACGGTCCCCAGGCCGGCTCGGATCCGTCGGTGGGTGTGGCCACCTGGCGTTCGTTGAAGCCGGTGATGTCAATCGACACCAGATGCGCGCTGAACCCGTTGCCGCGGTTGTCGCGCGCCGGGGTTTCGCGCCAGAACATGATTACCCGGCCGTTGGGCGCGAAGGTCGGGCCGTCCACGTAGAAGCTTTCCGACAGCATTCGCTCGCCTGAGCCATCCGGCCGCATCACGCCGATGGAGAACGTGCCGCCGTTGATCCGGGTGAAAGCGATCAGATCGCCGCGCGGGCTCCACACCGGCGTAGCGTAGCGGCCACTGCCGAAGCTGATGCGCTTCGCCCCGCCGCCCCCGGCGCCCATCACGTAAAGTTGCTGATCGCCGCCGCGGTCGGAGTTGAAAACGATCTGCGTGCCGTCGGGGCTGTAGCAGGGCGACACATCGATCGATCCCGAGTCGGTCAGCTTGCGGGCGGCGCGGCTGCCAAGATCCACCGTGTAGATGTTGGAGTTGCCGCTCTGCGTGGTCTGCGACAGCACCACCGAATTTCCGTCCGGCGCGAAGCGCGGCGACAGCGTGAGGCCAGTAAAATCACCCAAAGGCTGCTGGCGACCGCTGCCGAGGTCAAACAGATAGATGCG
>JAYTHH010000371.1:0-10725 GCA_043732745.1 Rhodospirillales bacterium | reverse complement strand
CCTTGCTCAGCACCGCTGCGGTGACCAGCGCCGTGGATAAGTCGCCCGCCTACGCCAGACTCTCGGCGGTCGCTTCGGCGGGCGAATTACCCACCGCTGCTACACCACGCCCAGGGGCACGACCCCTGCCCCGGCGTCAGTCGGAAATCGACCAATAGTCCGGCGCTGTCACATAACGCCGACAATCTTGGTGCCCAGACCGCCTCGCGAACGGCCAAGCGCTTCACCAGGGTCAGTGACACCGCGAATGAATCACAGACTTAACTGGGGGCTTTGCCGGTTTGGGCGCTGGACGCCTTCTGGTGCGCGCGAGCAATCGTCCCGTCGACCGCAGGCAAACGCCAGTTGTGGCCCTCCCTCGGCCACCAGGTGGGCCATGATCTTATCCCACACCCCGCGGATCGCCCATCGGTGAAACCGCAAGTAGGCGTGATGCCAACCGCCGAACTCGGCCGGAAGCGAGCGCCACTTTAAGCCGTTGTCCAGACGCCAAATGACCGCCTCGACCGTCAGCCGGTCCTCCACCCGCGGCAAGGCTCCGCGAATGTTGGCAGCCGTCATCGCCGCTTCATATTTTTGCCCACTGGGCATCGGTCAGGACTTGCATCGTCTCTCCACTCACACGACCAAGCCCATCAACCCCGCCGTGATTAACGCAAGTTATGAAATGCAAACGGACCCGAAAGCCTCCGAATTAAGCCGCGTTCCCAAACTGTGCATCATGCAACCGCCGATATGCGCCATCCGCTTCCAGCAGCGCCTCGTGCCGGCCCTGTTCTGCTACGCCATACGTATCGATCACCACGATACGGTCGGCCTTCTGGATCGTGGCCAGCCGATGCGCGATCACCAAGGTGGTGCGGCCCACAGAGAGTTCTGCGAGGGATTGCTGGATGGCGCGCTCGGTTTCGCTGTCCAGCGCCGAGGTCGCTTCGTCCAGAATAAGGATCGCCGGGTTCTTGAGGAACATGCGCGCGATCGCCATGCGCTGCTTCTGCCCGCCGGACAGTTTCACGCCGCGTTCGCCGATCACCGTTCCCAACCCTTCCGGCATGGCGGCGATGGTGTCTTCCAGGCGGGCGCGGCGGACCGCATCGGCGATATCGACCTCGCTTGCGCCGAGCCGCCCATAGGCGATGTTTTCGCGAATTGTGCCGGCGAACAGAAAAACGTCCTGTTGCACGATGCCGATCTGGGCCCGCAAGGATTGCAGGGTCATGTCGCGGATGTCGATGCCGTCGATGCTGATGCGGCCGGCCAGTGCTTCGTAGAAGCGCGGCAGCAGCGAGCAGATCGTGGTTTTCCCCGCGCCGGAGGGGCCCACGAACGCGACCGTTTCGCCGGCCTTGATGTCCAGGTCGATGCCGTCGAGGATGATGCGTTCGCGTGTGTAGCCGAACACTATGCCTTCGTAGGTGATGTCGCCGTGCAACTTCCCCACCGGCACTGCACCCGGCCTGTCGGTGATATCAGGCTCGATCGCCAGCAGTTCGGTATAACGGCGAAACCCGGCGACGCCCTTGGGATAGCTTTCAATGACGGAGTTGATCTTTTCGATCGGGCGCAGGAACACCCCCACCAGCAACAGAAAGCCCACGAACCCGCCATTGCTGAGCTGGCCGTGCAGCACGAACCAGGCGCCGGCGATCATCACGATCATCTGCGTCAGCCGCATGCTCAGATACGTCAGCGACACCGTGGCCGCCATCAGCCGGTAGGCATCGAGCTTGGTGGTGCGATACTTGGCGTTGTCGACGGCGAACATCGCGCGCTCGTGGTCCTCGCGGCCGAACGCCTGCACCACGCGCATGCCGCCGACATTCTCCTCGATCCGCGCATTGAAGGCGCCGACGCGGGCGAACAGGGCGCGGAAATTCTGCGTCATGCGGCCGCCGTAGCGGGTGCTGACATAGGCGGTCACGGGCACCACCACGGCGGTGATCAGCGCCAATTGCGTGTTGACCGCCATCATCAGCAGGAAAGCGCCGATGAAGGTCATGATTGCGATGAACAGATCCTCGGGGCCGTGATGCGCGACCTCGCCGACCTCTTCCAGGTCCTTGGTCACGCGGGCGACGAGATGGCCGGTCTTTTGATTGTCGTAGAAACGAAACGACAGCTTCTGCAAATGGTCGAAGGCGCGGCGGCGCATCTCGGTCTCGATGTTGATGCCGAGCACGTGGCCCCAATACGTCACCACGGCCATCAGCGCCGAGTTGGTGATATACACCGCGAGCAGGACGGCGGAGGCGAGTACGATCAGCCCCCAATCCTGACTCGGCAGCAGCCGGTCGATGAAGGCCCGCACCGCCAGGGGGAAGCCGAGTTCCAGCAGGCCGGAGATCACGGCACAGCCGAAATCGAGGAGAAAAAGCCGGCGATGCGGGCGGTAATAGGCGAAGAACTGGCGAAGCATGCGCCTATGCCAGGTTCAGCTCGGCCTCGACCAGCTTCACCCAATAGGCGGAACCCAGCGGGATGATCTCGTCGTTGAAGTCGAACTTGGGCGTGTGCAGCCCGTGGGCCACGCCGTCGGCGGCCACACCCTGGCCGATGAAGATGAAAGCGCCCGGCTTGGCTTCCAGCATATACGCGAAATCCTCACCGCCGGTGACGGCCACGGCATGGGTCTCCACGGCGGCATCGCCTACCAGCGATTTCGCGGCATTGGCGGCAATCACGGTTTGGTCGGCGTGGTTGACCAGTGGGTTGGTGCCCCAACCGATCGAGAACCCGGCCGTCGCACCGTGCATGGCGGCGATGGCGTGCGCCAGGTCGTGCATCCGAGTGTCGATGATCGCCCGGGTGTCCTTGGTAAAGCAGCGCGCGGTGCCGCCGATCTCCAGCACTGCCGGCATCACGTTCAGCGACTGCGGCGAGCCGCCTTCGATATGGCCGACCGAGATCACCGCGGTCTCCAGCGGCGGCACGTTGCGGCTGACGATGGTTTGCAGTGCCAGGATGTATTCGGCCGCAACCACGGTGATGTCGGACGCCAGATGCGGGGCCGCACCGCCATGTCCACCGGTGCCCCGGAAGGTGACGTTCCAGCGCGAGGTGGCAGCGAGGAAGGGGCCAGGCTTGATGGAGAACTGGCCCACGGGAAGACCGGGAATGTTGTGCATGCCGTAGACGCTGTCGACCGGGAAACGCTCGAACAGCCCGTCCTTGATCATCTTCAACGCACCGCCGCGGCCCTCCTCGGCGGGCTGGAAGATGAGCTGCACCGTGCCGCTGAAATCGCGGTTCGCCGCCAGATGCTGGGCGGCGCCCAACAGCATGGTGGTATGCCCGTCATGGCCGCAGGCATGCATGGTGCCTGGGGTGGTCGATGCATAGGCCGCGCCCGTGGTTTCATGGATCGCCAGCGCGTCCATGTCCGCGCGCAGACCGATCGCGCGCTGGCCGGGAAGGTGGCCCCTGATGGTGCCGACAACACCGGTGCCACCCACGCCCTCGGTGACGTCAATCCCCCATTCGCGCAGTTTGGCGGCCACGAGGGCTGCGGTGCGAACCTCCTCGAGCCCCATTTCCGGATGGGCATGGATGTCGCGGCGGATCGCGGTCAGCTCGGCATGATGGGCGCTGATCTGTGCCAGGACAGCATCGGTCATCTGAAATCTCATTGCTGTGTGATTGGGCTGGTTGATTGGGCTGTGTGACTAGCGCCAACGTGATCCTAACGCGGGCTCAGCGCAACCGGGCCATGCGGTCCAGGCGCACCGCTACCAGGCCGGCCCTTGTCGCGGGGCGCCCAGATGCTCCTCCAGAATGGCGATGTTGCGCAGATTGGCTTTCAACGCCGCATCAAATAAATCACCCAGGATCGGCACCGAGCCGCCCGCCACTTCCAGCGCCACATTGCCAAGCATCCGGCCGATCTTCGCCGGCGGAACACCCATCTGGTGCGCGCGATAGACGATCGAGAGCGAGATCAGCCCCAGCACCGCATCGCCACCCACCGGCAACAGACCGATCACGCTGTTCAACCCGAAGCGAAAGCGTGTGCCCGGAAGCACGAACACGGCATCCACCAGCCAAGCGATGCGGCGCAGGCGCGCGAGGCTGGCCAGATGGTCCTGATGCGTGTCGGCGTGAAAATGCGAGCCGGTTGTCATGGCGGCGCCCTCCCAAAGTCAAACATCAAGGTGATGTGGGCTTCGGGAACGTTCAATGGCATCAGGGCAGGGTGGCCTGCAGATGAAGCAGAGGTAATCCGGCATCGTCGCAGATCAATGGCAATGCGGTAACAGCGTCGGGCGCTGGTCAGACACCCTTCCAAACCGGCGTGCGCTTGTTGAGAAACGCCTCCATGCCCTCGCGGAAATCGGCGCTCATGTAGCACATGAGAATGAGATCCTTATCCATACCCTCGGACGCACGTTCCTTCAGGCGCCGCAGCGCCTCCTTGGTGGCCTGCAACGTCAGCGGCGCGTGGCTTGCAACCAGCTTGGCAAGTGCTTCGGCGCGGGTGGCCATGGCGGCGTGGTCGGGCAGGATCTCGCTGACCATGCCGATGGCTTTCGCCTCCTCGGCCTCCACCAGCCGCGCGGTGAACACGATGTCCTTCACCCGCGCCGGCCCGATCAAGCTGACCAGGCGGCCGTAATTGGACATCGACAGGCAGTTGCCCAGCGTCCGCGCGATCGGAAAGCCGAAGCGAGCGTTGGACGTTGCGATGCGCAGATCGCATGAAAATGCGATGCCGGCGCCGCCGCCGGTGCAGGCGCCGCCGATGGCCGCGATGGTGGGCTTCTTGCAGGTCTCCAGCAGACCCAGCACGCGATCGATGCGGGCCTCGTAGTCGAGCGCATCCTGCGGCGTATGAAGATTGCGGAACTGTGAGATATCGGTGCCGGCAGCGAACGCCTTTTCACCGGCGCCGGTCAGCACCAGTACCTTGACGGCGGGATCATCGTTGATCTCGGTGCAGACCTCTGCGAGGCGTTCATACATGGCAAACGTCATCGCGTTGCGCGCCTGCGGGCGGTTGAAGGTGCCGTAGGCAATGCCGTCGCGGACTTCGTAGAGGAATTCGGCGGGCGCTGCGGTGTCGGGCATCAGATCACTCCCTGTGTACGCAAAGCGCCTATTTGATCGGCAGTGTAGCCAATCTCGTCCAGCACCTCGTTCGTATGCTGGCCCAATTCGGCGGTGGCGGTGTGGATGGAGGCGGGCGTACGGCTCAGCTTGATCGGCTGGCCCACGATATCGATCGGGCCGAGCGTGGGGTGTTCCACGCGGGCGGCCATGCCGAGATGCTTCACCTGCGGATCGGCGAACACCTCGTTCATCCGGTAGATCGGGCCGGCCGGAACGTCCGACGCGTTCAGCGCCTCGACCCAATAAGCCGACGTATTGGTTTTCGTAATCGCCTCGATCTTCGCGTTCAGCGCGTGCCGGTTGGCTGAACGTGCCTTGGCGGTGGCGAACAACTGATCGGAGATGGCGTCCTCGATACCGATCGCGCGGCACAGCCGCACATAGATCGGTGTACCTGCCGTCGCGATGTTGATGAACCCGTCAGACGTGGCGAACACGCCGGTGGGGATGTTGGTGGGGTGATCGTTGCCGGCCTGGCCGGGCACCTCGCCCTCCATCAGCGTGCGCGCCGCCTGAAAATCCATCATCGCGATCTGCGAGGCCAGCAGGCTGGTCTGTACCCATTGCCCCAGCCCGGACATCTCGCGTTCGAGCAGCCCGATCATGATGCCCTGCGCGGTGAAATGCCCTGTGGAGAGATCGGCCAGAGGAATCCCCGCCCGCATCGGCCCCTGTCCGGGCGCGCCGGTGACGGACATCAGCCCGCCCATGCCCTGCGCGATCTGGTCAAAGCCCGGCCGCATCCGATATGGCCCGTCCTCGCCGAAGCCGGACATGCTGGCATAGATCAGCCGTGGATTTATCTCCGCCATCGCCTTGTAGCCGATGCCCAACCGATCCTTCACGTCGGGGCGGAAATTCTCCACCAGAACGTCCGCCCACAGCACCAGCTTCTTAAGGATCGCCACACCCTCCGGCGATTTCAGATCCACCGCGATGCAGCGCTTGTTGCGGTGCAGGTTCTGGAAATCCGACCCATGCCGCGGGCCGCCGAGCCCAGCATCGCCAGCATTGGTGGCCTCCACCTTGATGACCTGTGCGCCGTGGTCGGCGAATTGTCGGACACAGGTTGGGCCCGCGCGAACTCGGGTGAGATCAAGGATCTTGAAGCGGGCAAGTGCCTGTTGCGCGGCCATTCGGGCTCTCTTCATGCGGATGCGTGGACTATGGGCGGGGCAGGCGGGACGTGCAAATCTGCCGCCCAACTCATCAGGAGATGCGAATGACCGACCTATCGCCCGTGCGTCCGGAAGACATCGGCCTGTCCGCCCAGCGGCTAGGACGCATCGATGGCTGGATGGATCGGCTCGTCTCTGACGGTAAACTGCCGGGCGTGAGCGTGCTCGTCTCTCGCCGGGGCAAAATCGGCTATTTCCGCGCCACGGGCATGGCCGACATCGCCCGCGGTGTGCCCATGCAAGCCGACACGATGGTGCGCATCTATTCCATGACCAAGCCGCTCACCTCGGCGGCGATCATGATGCTGTATGAGGAAGGCCGCTTTCAGCTCGACGACCCCATCACGCGCTTCCTGCCCTATTTCGCGAACCAGTGCGTGGCGGTAGGCGGCAATGCAGCGCGCATGGAAACCGTGCCGGCGGTGCGCGCCATCACTTTTCGAGATCTGCTGACGCACACATCCGGGCTCACCTATGGCTTTATGGCATCTACGCTGGTGGACGCGCAGTACCGCGCCATCGGTGTGGATTTCCAGACCGCAGATGCGTCACTGGGCGAAGTCGTGGAAAAAGCCGCGTCGGTTCCGTTGCTGGCCCAGCCTGGCACGGCGTGGAACTACTCGATCGCGACGGATGTGCTGGGCCACCTGGTGGCCGTCATCTCAGGCCAGAGTTTCGATAGCTTCGTGCAGGACCGGCTGGTGATACCGCTGGGCATGACCGATACCAGCTTCATCGTCCCCGCCGAAAAGATCGCCCGCTTCGCCGCCAACTATGTGCCCAGTGTCGATGGCCTGACCTTGTTCGACGACCCCACCAACAGCCGCTTCACCCAACCCGGAAAAATCCCTTCGGGTGGCGGCGGCCTGGTTTCCACCGCCGGCGACTACCTCAAGTTCTGCACCATGATGCTGAACAAGGGTGCCTGCGAGGGCCAGCAGCTACTCGGGCGCAAAACGGTAGAGCTGATGACCGCCAATCATCTTGGAGGCGACATGGGCTCCATGGGCCAGAAACGTTTCAGCGAATCGAACTACGAAGGCGTGGGCTTCGGCCTCGGCTTTTCGGTCACGATCGACCCTGCCCGCGCGCAGATCGTCGGCTCACCCGGCGAATACGCCTGGGGTGGTGCCGCGAGCACGGCATTCTGGATCGATCCGGCGGAGGAGATGATCGTCATCCTGCTCACGCAGCTTACCCCGTCCTCCACCTACCCGATCCGCCGCGAGCTTCGCACTCTGACATATCAGGCAGTCCTGTAGCTGGTGTCGCGCGCTGGGTTGGCCGGCGGCGGCGCGCCAAATATAACTCATGCCGAACCGCCGTTGACACGTTCTTCATGGGTCAACCTCAAGGCGGGTCGGTATGGGCGGGCTCTCGGGTCGGGGGGAGCCCAGAGCCCATTCCACACGACGCTTGGCAAGGGTCCGCGTTGCGTCGCGATCTGTCTATGTCAGCGCGGCCCGAGCGCCACGCGCACATCCTCGATGGCGGCGAGGTCGTCGATCGTCGGCGGCGGATTGGCATCCTGGCCATCTGCAAGGCGCCTGATGCTCGCGCGCAAAATCTTGCCCGAGCGCGTCTTGGGCAGCCGCGGCACCACCAGCGCCTCCTTGAACGCCGCCACCGGCCCAAGCGTTTTGCGAACCCGCGCCACCAACTCTGCGATGATCTCCGCATGGGGCCGATCCACGCCGGCCTTCAACACCACAAACCCAAGTGGAGCTTGGCCCTTCAGCGCATCGGCTGCCCCGATCACCGCGCATTCGGCCACATCTGGATGGCCCGACAGGATCTCCTCCATCTGCCCCGTGCTCAGGCGATGGCCGGCCACGTTGATGAGGTCGTCGGTGCGTCCCATGATCCATACGTCGCCGTCCAGATCCACCTCGCCGGCATCGCCGGTGCGATACCAGCCAGGGAAATCCGTCAGATACGATCGGCGGTAATTGTCGTCCGACCCCCACAATGTCGGCGCACAGCCTGGCGGCATCGGCAGGCGGATGGAAAGATTGCCGCTCTGGCCGCGCGCCAACGGCACACCGGTGTCATCCAGCGCCTGCACGTCATAGCCGGGGCAGGCACGCCCGCCGGAGCCTGGCTTGACCGGGAACAGCCCGTAACCCCGGAACCCCGCGGTGATCGGCCAGCCGGTCTCGGTCTGCCACCAGTGATCGACCACCGGCTTTTGCAGATGCTCGGCCGCCCAGATTGCCGTTGGTGGATCGCAACGTTCACCGGCTAGATAAAGCGCATCCAGAGCCGACAGATCGTAGCGCGTCATCAACGCCAATTCCGGGTCCTGCTGGCGGATGGCACGCAAAGCGGTAGGCGCGGTGAACAGCACGCGCACACGATGCTCGGCGCAGACGCGCCAGAACGCGCCGGCATCGGGCATGCCGACCGGCTTGCCTTCGAACATTACGGTGGTGCAGCCCATCAGCAGCGGGCCGTAGACGATGTAGCTGTGGCCAACGACCCAGCCGACATCGCTGGCACACCAATAGACGTCACCGGGCTTCACACCGTAAATCATCGACATTGATTTCATCAGCGCCACCGCATAGCCGCCGCAGTCGCGCACCACGCCCTTGGGTTTGCCTGTGGTCCCCGAGGTGTAGAGGATGTAGAGCGGATCGGTGGCTTTCACCGCCACGCAGGGATGCGGCTCCGACGCGTCCATCTCGGCCAGAAGATCAAAATCCCGGCCTTCGACCATCTCGGCCGCCAGCATGGGACGCTGCAAAACCAGACATGTCTCCGGCTTGTGCGTGCTGATGCGGATCGCTTCGTCGAGCAGCGGCTTGTAGGTCACGATGCGCCCCAGCTCGATGCCGCAACTCGCCGAGATCACCGCAACAGGGGCGGCGTCTTCGATGCGCTTGGCCAGTTCCGGCGCCGCGAAGCCGCCGAACACGACAGAATGGATGGCGCCGATGCGGGCACAGGCCAGCATGGCCATCACAGCCTCCGGCACCATGGGCATGTAGATCACCACACGATCGCCTGCCGCAACGCCGCGGACCGCCAGCGCGCCAGCAAGTTTCGCGACGGCATCGCGCATCTCGCGATACGACAGCGTGCGCTTGTCCAAGGCGGCGGGGCTGTCCCAGATCAACGCCGGCTGCTCACCCCGTCCTGCGTCGAGATGACGATCGAGCGCGTTGTGGCAGATATTCAGCTCGCCGCCGGCGAACCATTGGCCGAACGCGCCCATCGCGGGATCGAACGCCCGGTCCCAGCGACGGGACCAGTCGATCCCTTCGGCGGCTTCCTCCCACCACGCCTGGGGGCGGGCCTGCCAATCGGCATAGGCGTCGGCGTAGCCTGACAATTCTTGCGCCATGGCGTTTTCCTCCCGCGTGTAGTGGCCTTCTCTCAGGAGCGCTGCGGCATCGCCTCCGGCACGATGGTCTTCACGATCGATGCGTCGAGCGCCTCGTAGCCCGCGTAGTCGATGATTGCGTAAAGCTCTGCGCGGGTCTGCATCCGATCGACATAGCCATGCGTGCCGCCGTCGCGCTTCATGCAGGCGTAAAGCTCCGCCTGCGCCTTGTTGGCCACGCGCAGCGACGACACCGGCCAGATCACCATCTTATAGCCCATGTCCTCGAACTCGGCGGCCGTGAAGAACGGCGTGCGGCCGAATTCGGTCATGTTGGCGAGCAGTGGCACGCCCCCCTCTTTGAAATCGCGCATCCGACGCGCGAATTCGCGGAACATTTCAGCCGTGTTCAGCGCCTCCGGAAAAATCGCATCGGCGCCGGCCTGCATGTAAAGCTGGGCCCGTGCCACGGCTCCATCCATCCCCTCGCTCGCGGCCGCATCGGTGCGGGCGATTACAACGAGATGTCGGCGGGCACGGGCGGCGGCCGCCACCTTGGCAGCCATGTCATGGCTGTCAGCGATCTTCTTGTCGTTCAGGTGGCCGCATTTCTTGGGAAGCAACTGGTCTTCGATATGCACGGCGCCGGCACCGGCATCCTCGAACGCGCGCACCATGTGCATCACGTTGAGCGCCTCGCCATAGCCGGTGTCGCCATCCACCAGCACCGGCAACGCCGAGCTGCGCGCCACCTGGCGGATGAAGAAGCACACTTCATCGACGGTGATCAGCCCGACATCGGGCAAGCCCATCGAGGCCGTCATCGCCGCACCCGAGAGGTAAAGCGCATCGAAGCCGGCATTCTTGGCCTGGATCGCGGCGTGGCCGTTATGCGCGCCCGGAATTTGCAAAATTCCCGGCCGTTGCAGCAATGCACGAAAGCGGTCGCCGGCGGGAACGGTGGGAAGCGTGGCGCCAATCAGATACGTCATGGGCTCAGGCCCTCTCTGCGAGCGGCGTGAAAACAAGGTCGTCGGGGCCGGTGTAGTTGGCGGCCGGGCGAATGATCTTGCCGTCCTGCCGCTGCTCAATGACATGCGCGGCCCAGCCGCTCGTGCG
>JAYTHH010000370.1:0-3299 GCA_043732745.1 Rhodospirillales bacterium | reverse complement strand
GCTGCCCTGACAGTTTAGGATGGTTGGATGGCAGTTCCGAGACGCAGGCTGACGGTCATTGACCGCACGATGATAGAGGTTCGGCTCCGGGATGGTTGCGACCACGTGAAAACCTTGACATTTCGAAGCCGCCATCGGGATTGAGTAATAGGCACAGAAGCGGTGGCGGCGATCAGGCGGCCGGTGCACCTACATTTCAGAGCATCACCCGACCAATCGGAAACATCCGATCGGAACGTGTTCCCAACCAGAAAGAAATGCCGAAACGTGATGAATAGACCGTTTCCCGAAAGCCAGGTCGATCAACGATATTACGAGGTCGCGACCCCGAATTCGTTGGTAGAACGCATCGTAATTCGGGCGCGTGATCAGATATTTCGTGATTTCATGCGTGTTGCCAAGCCTAATGTTACAGATACGCTGCTCGACGTCGGCATATCAGATGTGCTCGGCCCGGCGGCCAATGTGATCGAACGCTGCTATCCGCAGCAGGCGCAGATCACTGCCGTGGGCCTGGGCGCTGCCGACATGTTCCAAGCCGAATTTCCGCAGGTGCGCTACCGGCAGATCGAGGCAAATTGCCCGCTGCCGTTTGCGGATCACAGTTTCGACCTGGCAACATCCAATGCCGTCCTCGAACATGTGGGCAGCCTGGACAACCAGCGCTTCTTCGTCTCCGAGCTCTGCCGGGTAGCACGTCGCGTTTTTATCACTGTGCCGCACCGATATTTCCCGGTTGAACACCACACCAAAATCCCCTTCCTGCATTGGTCCGACAGCAGCTTCGGCTTGGCCTGCAGTGCGTTGGGCAAGTCAAAATGGGCGAGACCAGATAATCTCATCCTGATGTCCCGCGCGCGGCTGGCCGCATCGTGCCCCCCAGGGGCTTCGGCGCAGACCGGTTTCACCGGCATCTTGCTGGGTCGGTGCAGCAGCAATCTTTACTGCTATCTGCCGGGCGCCGCCGGCCGCACAAGCTGATCTGCCCGGACGCGACCCAGACGCGGCGAAAACTTAGGGGATTTGCCATTACACAGCCCGGTTTGGGGGCCGCGGCCCGTGACCGAGGGCTGGTGCGGCAAGCGTTTCTACGAAACGCTGTGGAACGCGCTGTTCGATCTGAAATTTTACGATTACGCCGCCAACATCTCGGCCTCATGGATCTGGACCTGCATCCGCCGCTTCGGCCGCTCTCACAGGTCGCTGACGCATGAATAACTCGGCTACATCGAGGGCGGCGCGAGACCCTGGTTGATGCGCTGATGACAGCGATCACGGCCAAGGGCGGGTGCAGGACGGAAGGGTGACCGGCGTGGCCGCGGGGGATGTGGTGTTCGACTGCGACCATGTGATCTCCACCGTGCCCACCCCTCTTATCAACTGCCTCGTTCCCGACCTGCCCAAAGCCTCCCGCGCCGCCTATGACGCCATCGAGAACATCGGCGTGGTCTGCGTACTGCTGAACCTCAAACGGTCCGTCACCCCGCATTTCTGCGTCAACATGGTCGATCCGAAGGCCACGGTGCCGGGGATCATCGAGTAAACCAATCTCCGCGCGGTGCCTTCCGGCGAGACCATCGTCTATGTCCCATTCTAAATGCCAAGCGCCCATATCCTGTGGCAGCGGCCGGACGATATTTTGGTGGCCGAGGCGATGGACAGCGTCCGAATGGTCGATCCCACGATCGAACAGAGCGATCTGATCGCGGCAACCCCGGGGCCGTCTCAAGCACGCCCAGCCCGTCTACCCGCCCAGATTTCAGGCCATGATCCCGCCGGTGCAAACCCCCATCGCCGGCCTTCAGATCGCTGACACCTGCTTCTACTATCCAGAAGATCGCGGCATCTCCGAAAGCGTGCGGCTGGGCCAGGAGATGGCGGCCAGTGTCAGCTGACAAAACCGGGAACAAGGCGGGCAGAGCGCGGTTCATCCGTTTCCTGCTGACCAGCGGTGCTGCGGCCGGTGTGAACATTGCAGCACGCTATCTGCTGGAATACGCCGTTCGCTACGAGATCGCCGTGGCAATAGCCTATCTGTTCGGCATGGTGACGGCCTTCGTGCTGGCGACGCTACGTGTTCGAAGCCGGGCGAAACGAGGTGGGCGGTCAGTTCATCCGCTTCGCCATGGTGAACGCCATCGCCTTCACCCAGGTCTGGCTCGTGAGCGTGGGGCTTGCGCGCTGGCTGTTCCCAGCCATCGGCTTTGACTGGCAGGCTGAAACCGTGGCCCACGTGATCGGCGTGGCGAGCCCGGCGGTGACTAGCTGCTTCCTGCACCAACATTTCTCGTTCCGCGAAGCCCGCACATGATGCTCCGAGCCGCCGCCGTGACGCTGACACTGCTGTGCGTGGGGCTTGCGGCGTGGTCCCTGGGCATTCAGAACCTGCATCTCTGGCCCCTGCTGGCCGGACAGCTGCGCGCCCTACAGGCGCTGGCCAGCACGCATGTGCTGCAAGCCGCGGCCCTCTACGTCTTGATCTATATCTGCGTCGCCGCCTGCGGACTGCCACTCGGCCCGCCCATGAGCATCACCGGCGGCGGTCTCTTTGGTCTTTGGGGCGGCCTTGTCTGCGCCGTGATGGGCGCCACAGGCGGATCGCTCATCCTGTTCCTGGTGGCCCGCTGCACCATCGGCCGCGCAATGCTGCACCGCCGGGCCAGCAGCGGCAACGGCCGAATGGACCGGGTGCGCCGGCTGGTGGCGCGCGACGGCTTCTTCGCGTTGCTGGCGCTGCGCATGGCGCCCGTGGTGCCGGGCTGGCTGCTTAATCTGGCAGCGGCCTTGGCGCATATGCGCGTGCGCGCCTTCGTGATCGCCACGATTATCGGCCTGCTACCCGCCACCATCGTGTTCACCAGCATCGGCAGCGGCATCGACGGCGTGCTGGCCAGCGACACGCCACCGGGCCTGGACATCGTGCTGCAGCCGCATATCCTGTTGCCACTGCTGGCCCTGTCCGGCCTCACGATCCTGCCAGTGATAAGCCGCCACCTGCGCCATGAGCCGTTGGGCTAGCCGAGATCTGCCGATGAACGATGGCGGTATGCGAAACATTACAGAACTATTCTCTTAGAAATGGGGAGATGAAAACAGCACGACGCATCCTCCTGATGCGCAATTATTTTGGTTTGTGGCTGGATGATACCGCTTCTGCCCCAGACGCCTCGATACCTTCTTCGGACAACGGCACAGCCTCCCGCTAGTGGAGCGAATCTAACGCTTGGTGCCCTCGCCTGACCGCGGCGATGATCTTGTCGGGGTCCTTGGTCCATCTGAATGGGCGTGGGTTTTCGTTT
>JAYTHH010000369.1:0-28030 GCA_043732745.1 Rhodospirillales bacterium | reverse complement strand
CGGGTGCTGTGCGCCATGCGGCCCTGTTGAACGGGGTTGCCAGCCACACACTGGAGTTCGACGACATCCATCGCGACAGCGGTTATCATCCCGGTAGTCCGACTATTGCGGCTGCCTTGGCGGTGGCACAGGACCGGGGCGCAGACATGCCGACGCTGCTGCGCGCCGTGGTGGCGGGCTACGAGGTGTCGTGCCGCATTGGCATGGCGGTGCAGCCTAGCCATTACCGGATGTGGCATACCACCGGCACTGTCGGCACCTTCGGTGCGGCCACCGCGGCGGCGCTGCTGCTGGGATGCGACGCCGCCGGCATCGCCCATGCGCTGGCCACCGCCGCCACCATGGCCGGCGGATTGCAACAGGCGTTTCGTGGCGATGGCATGAGCAAGCCGATGCATGCCGGGCACGCGGCAGAGGCCGGCACGCTGGCGGCGCTGGCGGCCAGTGCCGGGGTCACCGGGGCGCTCGATGTGTTGCATGGCCCGGCCGGATTCGCGGCCGCGACCAGCGAGGACACCGGTAAATGGGACCGCGCGCTGGATGGACTTGGCGAGCGCTTCGCCATCGCCGCCATCACCATAAAGAACCATGGCTGCTGCGGCCATATCTTCCCGGCACTCGACGCGTTGACGGCGATGCGTGCGGCAATCGGATTCGGGGCCGACGACATCAGCCATATCCACGTCACCGGCTATGGCGCCACCAAGGATGTGTGCGACCGCCCGCATGCGCGCACCGAGGCGGAGACGCGGTTCAGCGTGCAATACTGCGTCTCGGCCCTGCTCCGCCTAGGTGGCGTGCGCTTGGCCGCCTTCGATGCACCACATCGCGCCGACCCGGCCATGCACGCCCTGATGGATCGTGTCTCCGTCAGCATCGCGCCCGACCTGGCGGACGCATATCCGGCGCGCCGGCCGGCGCGAGTGACGGTGACACTGCATGACGGGCGCGTATTCGAAAACTTCCAGCCGACCCGCAAGGGCGATCCGGACCTGCCGCTGTCGGATGCGGAGCTGTCGGCGAAATTCCATGAGCTGGCCGCGCCGGCGTTGGACGGCGATGCCGGAGCACTACTGCAGGCGCTGTGGTCCGGCCATGCCGTGCCGGGGGCCATGCCGCTGCGAGGTGCCTGACGGTGGCCGAGCAGGCCAATCGCACCATCCAGCGTACGTTCGAGGTGCTGGACTACCTGGACGCGCGCAGTCGCCAAGTGCGGCTGAAGGACGTGGTGACAGACCTCGGCTACCCGCTTTCGAGCGCCAGCGGCGTCCTGAAAAGCCTCGTCGTGCTCGGCTTCCTGAACTACGACCGCGACACCATGAGTTACACGCTCACCGCGCGGATCGCCACCCTCGGCTCCCGCCTGAATGATGCCGTGTGGCGCGACAAGCCGATCATGGGCGCGCTGGAGCAACTGGGCGCGCTGACCGGCGGCATGGTGGGGCTGAGCGTTCAGAGCGACATCTATGCCCAGTATCTGACGGTGGTGCCTGCGATCCGGCCCGTCGCCTATCAGCTGCGTGCCGGGGCGGTGCGGCCGCTGACGCGCTGCGGCATGGGATGGGCATTGCTGAGTCTGCGCGAGGACGCGGAGATCGAGCGCCTGCGCCGCCGGATCAACGCGAAGGAGCGCGACCCGGCGCTGCATGTGGGCGCCGCGTCTCTTGCGACCGCTATCGATCGGGTGCGGCGCGATGGCTATGCCTTCTCCCGCCACACCTTCCGCCGCGACGTCGGCATCATCGCGATGCCGGTGCCGCATCCGGTCGGCGACCGATGGTGCGCGCTGGGTGCGGCGGGCAGCGTGGACGAGTTGGACGAGATGCGAGACCGGATCGCGGCAGAGCTTCGGCGGGTGGTTGGTGGCCTGCCAGGACCGCAATTTCATAATGGCGAAAATGCGGACAGACCGGGCGCGGCCCTGGTGGCTGGGCCCGTCGTAAGCCTAACATGATTCCAACGGTCAGAAAGGCCGACGAGGGGATGCGAATGAGAATGTCCACATGGCTGCGCACAGCCGCATGCCTCCTGGTTTCCGTCACGGCCGCCGCGGCGGCGGACGCACCATCCGAAATCAAGATCGGCACGCTGTATGCGGGATCTGGTCCACTTTCCAGCGCATCGGTGCCGTTGCACGTGGCGTTGGAATGGTGGGCGGACGGGATTAACCAGGGCGGCGGCCTGTTCGTGAAGGGCTTTGGCAAGAAGATCCCGGTGCGGCTGATCTCGTATGACGATCAGAGTTCGCCGTCACTGGCCGGCAACCTCACCAACCAGCTGATCACCCGCGACAAGGTCGATATCCTGTTGCCGGACAGCACCTCGGTGATGACTGCCTCCGCCGTGCCGATCGCCCGCGATCACAAGCAGCTGCTGTGGGACGTGACCGGCAGCAGCCCCAATTTCTTCACGCCGGACAATCCCTACATCGTGCTGCTGGCGCTGGCGGCGACGGACCGCTACCCGCGCACAATCGCCGATTTCGTGGCGCAGATGCCAAAGCTCGGCATCAAGAACGTGGCACTTCTGTATACCACCGCCGATTACACCGCCTTCCAGGCCGCCGCGGTGCGCAAGGCCGTGCAGGCGGTTCCGGACCTGAAGCTGGTGTTCGACCGCGGGGTGCCCGCCAGCACCACGGACTACACCCTGCTCGTCAACAACGTCGCCGCCAGCAAGCCCGACGCGCTGCTGGAATTCGGCTATCCCGCCAATGAGATCGCCTTCCTACACGCCATGCAGGACAACGACAGCAAGTTCCGTTTCCTTTTCACCGGCTACGGCCTGACGGAGATGGCGTTGATGCGCACCAACGGTGTGTCCGACGTGCTGGCGTACAGCTTTGCCCTGGCCAGCCCAGCGATCTTTGAATTCAAGGTGAACTACGGCCTGGATCGCGACCACTTCAAGGAAGCCTTCGAGCATTGGGTCGCAAGCCACAAACTGCCTGGGGTCGAGTTCGGCTACAACGCGCTGGCCGGCTACCAGGCGGGGCTGGTGATCGAGAAGGCGCTGGCGGCGGCGGAGAGCCTCGACCAACTGGAACTGCGCCGGGCGGTGTTCACGCTGTCCGGAAATCTGCAGACGCTGGCAGGACCGTTCGTTCTGGCGCAGGATGGCTCGCAAAGCGGGGAGATCCTGCCGCTGGGGCAGATCGTGCCGGTGAAGTCGCCGGGGATCACGCCGACCAGCACGATCGACAAAGACTACGGACTGAACATCGTCTGGCCCCCCGAGCTTGCAACCGCCAAGCCGATCTACCCTGCGCCTTGAACGATGTTTGAATATGCCCTGGCGACCGGCGTGATCTTCGGGCTGTACTTCGCCCTGGTCGGCGTGGGGATGAACCTGGTGTTCGGCGTCATGCGCATCGTCAACCTGGCGCATGGCGACGTGATCATGCTCGGGGCCTTCTCGGCGTTCTGGCTGCTGCGCGCCCTGGGCCTGCCAGCGCCGCTGGTGATCGTGGTCAGCTTCGTGGCGTTCTTCCTGCTGGCGATCCCGCTGTATTACCTTCTGGTGCCGCGGCTGTTCCGCTCGCGGGAGCCGGAGATGCTGTCGCTGATCCTTTTCTTCGGCCTGTCACAGGTGATCGAGGCCACGGTGTCGATGCTGTTCGGCAATGCGGAACGCTCGATCCCCAGTCGCCTGCTCGGCGGCGGTCCGGTGCCGCTGCTGGGGGAGACCATCCCGTTCGCATGGGTCTATGCGGCGGCGGTGTCGGTGCTGATGCTGCTGGGGGTGTATGTCTATCTTTATCGCACGAGGCTGGGGCGGCAGACGCGGGCAATCATGGCACAGCGCGAGGAGGCGCTGGCGATCGGCATCGATATCCATCGTATCTCCGCCATCGCCTTCGGGGTGGGGGCGGGGCTTGCCGCCGTGGCGGGTGTGTTCGCGCCGTTCATGCTGGGATCGTTCACGCCGTCCATCGGCATCCCGCTCGACCTGACCTCGTTCGCCGTCATCATCATCGGATCACTCGGCAACCCGCTGGGCACCGTGCTGGGCGGCATCATCTACGGCGTGTCGCTGATGCTGATGCGGACCTATCTCAGCTCGTTCGCCGACCTGCTGCCGAATCTCGTGCTGATCGGCGTGCTGCTGCTCCGGCCCACCGGCCTGTTGGGACGGCAGGTGCGGCATGCGTAGCGGTCTTGGGCGAAGCAGGCTTGGGCGAAGCAGGCTTGGGCGAAGCAGTTTTGGCCGCGACGTCGTGCTGGTGATAACGCCTCTTCTGCTGCTGCTGGCAGGACTTCCGTTCGTCTACGACAACGGGCTGCTGCTGTTGAATTTCGTGGTGTTCCTGGTGCTGGCGCAGGGGCTCAACCTGACCTACGGCTTCTGCGGCTACCTGCCGTTTGGCTATGTCGGGTTCTTTGGCGCCGGGGCCTATGGCTTTTCGATGCTGGTGACCTTGGCAGGGCTGCCGCCCCTGCTGGCGGTGGCCGGCGGCGGCGTGGCGGCCTTGCTGATGGGCCTGTTGCTCGCGCCGCTGTTGCGGCTGCAGGGCGCCTATTTCGGACTGGCCAGCCTGGCCGCGTCCGAGGCGATGCTGCACCTGGTCGCCAACCCCAACCTGCAGGATCTGACGGGCGGGCCTTACGGTGTGCGCATCGATGTTGCCTACGCGCCGCGACTGACCTACGGGCTGGCGCTCGGCGTGCTGGCCCTGACGATGGGGCTGGTTGCGTGGCTTCGGCATTCCCGGTTCGGACTGCAGCTGCAGGCGGCCCGGGACAACCCTGTGGCAGCCGCCATGTCCGGCATCGACATCGTGCGCGGGCGGCTGGTGGTGTGGCTTGCCTCGGCCCTGGCCGCCGGCAGCATCGGCGCGATCTTTGCCTGGCGCGCCTCCACCTTCTTTCCGGAGGCGGTGTTCGACATCAACTTCAGCATCTTCGCCATCGTTTTCACGCTGTTCGGCGGTGCCGGAACGCTCGGCGGGCCGGTGCTGGGCGTGCTGCTGCTGTATGGTCTGTATAACTTCATCGGGGTTTCGGCACCGCAGTATTTCCAGCTGGCCTTCGGCCTGCTGATCATGGTGCTGGTGCTGTTCTTCCCGCAGGGTCTGGCTGCGATGCCGCGCGTCTGGGCCAGACGTCGCCGGGCGGCCTCTCATGTCTGAGTCATTTTTGCCTTCGCCACTGTTACAAGTTTCCGGGATCGTCAAACGGTTCGGTGGCTTCAGGGCGTTGGACGGCGTCGATCTGACGGTGGCGGCAGGCGAGATTGTGGGACTGATCGGACCCAACGGGTCTGGCAAGACGACGTTCATCAACGTGGTCAGCGGCCTGCTGCCCGCCGATGGCGGCACGGTCAAGGTGGGTGGGATTGCGGTCACCACCCTGCCGGCGCACCAGCGGGTCGGGCGGGGCATCAACCGCACCTTCCAGGTGCCCAAGCCGTTTTCCAGCCTCACGGTGCGGCAGAACCTCGAAGTGGCGAGCCACGGCGCGCAGGGCCCGGCCGACCTCGATGCGCTGCTCGACAGCGTGGAGTTGGGCGGCGCCACCGCCCGGCGTCTGGCCGGCGAGTTGACCAGCGCGCAGCAGAAGATGCTTGACCTTGCCCGCGCGCTCGCCACCCGCCCGCGCCTGCTGCTGGTCGATGAACTGGCCTGCGGCTTCAACCCGGCCGAGTTGGAGCATGTGGCCGCCCGGCTGCGCGCGTTGGCCGAGTCCGGGCTGGGCCTGGTGGTGGTCGAGCACCTGATGCCCTTCATCGACCGCATCACCCACCGAGTGGTGGTGATGAATGCCGGCCGCGCCATCTTCGGTGGCAGTCTGCGCGAGGCCATCCGCGACCGCCAGGTGATCGAGGTTTTCCTGGGCGAGGCCGACCCTGTCGCGGAGGTCGCATGAGCCTGCTCGAGGTGAGTGGCCTGCAGGCCGGGTACGGCTCCATCCAGGTGCTCTGGGGTGTCGACCTCGACGTTGCGGCGAACGAGACCGTGGTGCTGCTGGGGCCCAACGGCGCCGGCAAAACGACGCTGCTGAAATGCCTCGTGGGCCTGTTGCCCGCCAGCGCCGGCAGCGTGCGCTTCGCCGGCCACGACATCACGCATCTGTCGCCGCGGGCCAGGGTGCGTGCCGGCATCAGCTACATGTCCGAGCTCGGCGTGTTTCCCGACCTCACGGTGGAGGAGAACATCGATCTTGGTGCCCTGTTCGTCGGCCGCGCCGTGGCCCGGCGGCGGCGCGACGAGCTTTATGCGCTGTTTCCCATCCTGCTGGAGAAGCGGCGCCAGGCGGCGGGCGGACTATCGGGCGGCCAGCGCAAGATGCTCGGCGTGGCGAAGGCCCTGGCGGCGGAGCCGAAGTTGCTGGTGATGGATGAGCCATCGGCCGGGTTGTCGCCGCTGCTGGTGTCCACCGTGCTGGCCTCGCTGGCGAAATGTCGCTCCGGCGGACTGTCGCTGCTGGTTGCCGAGCAGAACGCCAAGTTCCTCGAACTTGGCGATCGTGTCTTCACGGTGGAGGGCGGCCGTATCGCCTTCGGCGGCACCCCGGCCGCCATGCGCGCCGATGACGGGTTGCGGCGCGCCTATTTTGGATTGGGAGTCTGACGATGTTGCCGCTTGCGGGAATCAAGGTGATCGAGGTGGCGCAGAACCTCAGCGGGCCTTACGCCGGCGAGATCCTGGCCACGCTCGGGGCCGACGTGCTGAAGGTCGAACGACCCGGCGGCGATGATGCACGCGGCTGGGGCCCGCCCTTCACCGGTGGCGCCGCCACGGCGTTCCAGACCGTCAACCGCAACAAGCGCTCCATCACGCTCGACCTGAAGCAGCCTGCCGACCAGAGGCACCTGCATGGGCTAATCGCCGAGGCCGACGTGCTGGTGCAGAACCTGCGGCCCGGATCGCTGGATGCGCTGGGCTTCGATGCCGCCAGCCTGCGGGCCGCCCACCCTCAGCTGGTTTATTGCTCGTTGTGGGCGTTCGGCGCGGTGGGACCGATGCGTCTCGATCCTGGCTACGAGCCGATGGTGCAGGCCTTCAGCGGGCTGTTCGGCCTCAATGGCTGCGCGGACGGGCCACCGTCACGTGTGGGGGTACAGGTGCTGGACCTCGGGTCTGGCCTATGGGCGGCGCTGGGCTGCATCGCGGCCCTGTTCCGCAGGGCCACCACCGGTGAGGGCGCGGTGGTGGATGCCTCGCTGCTAGAGACCGCGCTGGGATGGATGAGCGTGCCGTTCGCCGCCTTCGCCAAGTCTGGTGTCATTCCGCGGCGCGACCGCACCGGCAACCCGAAGCTGGTGGTGTTCGAGGCGCTGCCCACCGCGGACCGCGAGCTGGTGGTTGCCGCCGCCAACGACCGCTTGTTCGCCAAGCTGGCGCAGGTGCTGGGCCATGCCGAGTGGGCGGCAGATCCGCGCTTCGCCGACAATGCCGGTCGGGTGGCGCACAAGGCCGAGGTGATCGACGCCATCGCCACCGTGATGCGCACGCGGCCTTCGGCGCACTGGGCGGCCTTGTTCAACGCGGCCGGCGTGCCGTTCGCCCCGATCAACGACATCGCATCCCTGCTCGATGATCCGCAGGTGCGTGCCCTCGGCATGTTGCAGGACGTGCCCGGCCTCGACATCCCCACCATCGGCTTCCCGCTGAGCTTTGACGGTGTGCGCCCAGCGATGCGCAGTGCAGCACCGGCCTTGGAAGAACGCCATGTTCGCATCTGACCTGCGAAGGTGGGGCGATAGCAAAGCCTGACGCGTGACCCAACGTGCCGTGAAATGACGAAGGAACCACTATGAGCGACCAGCTCGCCGACAGCGCCGATCGTCTGTTTGCCACCCATGTCACGCCGGAAGTTCTGCGCAGTGCTTCCGTGGGGCGCTTCCCGCAAGCGCTGTGGGACGCCGTGGTGCAGGCTGGCTTCACCGCCGCCCTGCTGCCCGAGAAGGCCGGCGGCTTCGGTGCCACGGCGCGCGAAGCGCTACGCATTCTGCAGATCTCGGCGGCGCACACGGCGCCGATCCCACTGGCCGAGACCATGCTGGCCGGCTGGCTGCTCGCTGCCGCCGGGCTGCCGGTGCCCGACGGGGTGCTCACACTGGCGCCGGTGCGCAAGGCCGACCGGCTGGTGCTGGCGCGGCGTGGCGATGGCTGGCACATGTCCGGCACCGCGCATCGGGTGCCCTGGGCGCGCGACGCGGCGGCGCTGGCCGTGCTGGCGGCCGGGCCGGACGAGCCGATGGTCGCGGTGGTGCCCGCTGGGGGCCTGGCGCTGGTGCCGGATCACAACCTGGCCGCCGAGCCACGCGATACCGTGACGTTCGATGCCACACTGGCCAATTCCGCGGTGGCGCCGGCGCCGTTCGGGCCGGACATGTTACGCGCCGCCGGTGCCGCCCTGCGCACGGCACAGATCGCCGGAGCGCTGTCGAAGGCATTGGCGACCACCATCGCGTATGTGCAGACGCGGGTGCAGTTCGGCCGCCCGATCGGCAAGTTCCAGGCGATCCAGCACAACCTGGCCATCATGGCCGGCCAGTCCGCAGCCGCCATCGCCGCGGCGGACATGGCGGCAGACGCGTTGCACATCGGCATCCGCACCGGCACGCTGCCGATGCTGTCGGTTGCCGCCGCCAAGGCGCGCACCGGGGAGGCCGCCAGCATCGCGGCGGGGCTGGCCCACCAGTCGCACGGTGCCATCGGTTTCACCCAGGAATACGAGCTGCATTACGCCACCAGCCGCATGTGGTCGTGGCGCGACGAGTTCGGCAACGAAGCGGAATGGAACGGCCTGGTCGGCCGCGCCGCGTTGCAGGCCGGGGCGGACGGGCTGTGGCCGCTGCTGACATGTGCCGCATGACGCCCAACCTCGACACCCTGCTGTCGCCGCGCGCGATTGCCATCATTGGCGCCTCGCAAGACCCGCACAAGATCCGCGGGCAGCTTCTGGCATTGCTGCGCAAGAACGGCTTTGCCGGGCGCATCGTGCCGGTCAACCCGTCCACCACCGAGATTGACGGCCTTGCTTGCTACCCCACCATCGCCGCCGCCGGGGGCGAGCCGATCGACGTGGCGCTGGTGGCCATTCCGGCCGCCGGTGTGCTGGCGGTTCTTGAGGAATGCGCGGCCGCCGGGGTGCGCCATGCCGTCGTGATCTCGTCCGGCTTCGCGGAGGACGATGCGGCACCCGCCGACCTGCAGGACCAGGTCGCAGCCCTGGCGCGGCGCACCGGCATGCGTGTTCTGGGCCCCAATGGCGAGGGTTTCCACAACGAGGTCGCGGGCGTCAGCGCCACCTTCAGCCCGGCGGTGGACCGCGAGGCCGATACCAGCCCGACCGCCCTGCACGCGCGGATCGGCGTGATCGCGCAAAGCGGCGGCATGGGCTTTGCGCTCTACAATCGTGGCCGCGCCCTTGGCCTGTCGTTCAGCTGCGTTGTCAGCACCGGCAACGAGGCGGACCTGACGGTGGCCGACATCCTGGCGCATATGGCGCAGGACAGCGACACTGCGGGCATTCTTTTGTTCCTGGAAAGCATCCGCGACCCGGTCACCTTCGCCGCCGCCGCCCGGGCTGCCGCGAATGCGGGCAAGTTCATCGTCGTCATCAAGGTCGGTCGCTCCACCACCGGCAAGATCGCCGCAGCCTCGCACACCGCCAGCATGGCCGGCTGGGACGCCGGATACGATGCCATGTTCGCGCGCCACGGCATCGTGGTGGCGACGGAGCTGGAGGAGGCGTTGACGCTTGCCGCAGCCCTGGCCGCCAATCCCGCGGCGGCGGGCGGGCGGGTGGGCGTGGTGACCATCTCTGGCGGGGCCGGGGCGTGGTCGGCTGACCTGCTGGAAGCGGCCGGATTGAGCCTGCCGGAATTGGGGACTGCGACCCAGGTGGCAATACGCTCCTACATTCCGTCCTATGGCTCGGCCCGCAACCCGGTGGACCTGACCGCCAGCGGTGCCCAGGGCGGTGGCACGCTGCGCACCGTAACCCTGATGATGGACGATCCGGCGATCGACATTATCGCCGTGGTCACCACCCTGGCGAACCCAGCGCGCGTCACGCTCGATGGTATTGCCCTGGCGGCGCTGCTGGCCCGACGGCAGAAGCCGGTGCTGTTCTACAGCTACACGCTGCCCTCCGCCCTGGGGCGTCAGGTGCTGGCGGATGCGGGGGCGGTGATCTGCCCCACGATGGCGCTGCTGGCGCAGGCGGCGGCACTGCTGCGCGCCCGCGGCCAGCCCAGGACAGACATCGATGCTCCAGCGCTGCACCTGCCGCCGGCGGCCGAGGCGATGCTCGCGGGGACCGGGGCGATGCCGGAGCATGCGGCCAAGGCGCTGCTCGCCGTCTGCGGCGTTACAACCGCGGCGAGCCGACTGGTGACCACTCGGGCCGGGCTCAGCGTGGCAGCCGCCGCACTCGGCTTTCCGCTCGCCGCTAAGATCCAGTCGGCTGCCATCCCGCACAAGACCGAAGCTGGGGGCGTGCGTCTCGGCATCACGGATCTCGCGGCGCTGGAGGTGGCATTCGACGCCATCATGCACGCCGCGGCCCGGCACGCCCCAGGCGCCACACAGGACGGAGTGCTGCTGGAGCCCATGGCGGCACGCGGGGTGGAGGTGATCATCGGCGTGGTGCGCGATGCCACCTTCGGGCCAGTCGTTACCGTGGGGGCCGGCGGCGTGACGACGGAACTGTTCAAGGACATTGCCTACGCCCTCGCCCCGGTGGATGAAGCCGCCGCCGCGGCGCTGATCCGGTCGTTGCACAGCGCACCGCTGCTGGAAGGCTTTCGTGGCGCGCCGCGTGCCGACCTGGCCGCCCTGGCCCGGTTGGTGTCGCTGGTGTCCCGCGTTGCGGTCGCCGGCCAGGATCGCATCGCCGAACTCGAACTCAACCCGGTCATCGTCCATCCCGAAGGCTTGGGCTGCACGGTGGCAGACGCCCTGCTGGTGCTGTCGCCGGCCGGATCTGTATAAGGATAGGAACATGCAGGCACTCGATTTCGCCACCCCGCCGGACACAACGGCAGACGCGGAACATTTGCGCGGCGAGGTTCGCGCGTTTCTGTCGGACACGCTGCGCGATCGCAGTCCGCAGGAGCGCGCCCAATCCTGGAGCGGACACGACCCGGCGTTCAGCCGCAAGATGGGCGCGCGCGGCTGGCTCGGCATGACCTGGCCCAAGCGATACGGTGGCCAGGAACGGTCCGCCCTGGAACGGTATGTGGTGCTGGAGGAACTGCTGGCGGCGGGCGCCCCTGTGGGCCATCATTGGGTCGCGGAACGCCAGAGCGGCCCCAACATCCTGCGCAATGGCACTGAAGCCCAGCGCCAGGCCATTCTGCCGCGCATCGCGGCCGGGGAATGCTCGTTCTGCATCGGCATGAGCGAGCCCGATTCCGGCTCCGACCTCGCGGCGGCGCGCACCAAGGCGCAGCAGGTGCAGGGCGGATGGCTGGTGAACGGTCAGAAGGTCTGGACCTCCTCGGCCCACACCGCCGACTACATGATCCTGTTCTGCCGCACCGATGCGAAGTCCGATGACCGCCATTCCGGGTCCAGCCAGTTCCTGGTGGACATGAAGCAGGCGCAGCAGGGCGGCATGACGGTGCGGCCGATCATCGACATGCAGGGCGGCCATCATTTCAACGAGGTGATTTTGCAGGACCTGCTGCTGCCGCATGACGCTCTGCTGGGCCAGGAGGGCGAGGGCTGGAAGCAGGTGACGGCGGAGCTCGCATTCGAGCGGTCAGGCCCAGACCGCTTCCTGTCCTCCTTCACCCTGTTGGCCGAGGCGGTGCGGGCCCTCGGACCGGATGCGCCGGAGCGCGCCGCGGTGGCGCTGGGGCGGCTGACCTCACACATTCTGGCACTGCGTCATCTGTCCCGCTCGGTCGCGGGGATGTTGCAGGGGGGCGAAGACCCGGCGCTGCAGGCCTCGCTGGTCAAGGACCTGGGGAACACATTGGAACAGGAGACAGTGGAAGTGGTACGATTGCTTGTCGATGTCGAACCGTCGGAACAGGCGGGCAATCCATCGCTGGACGCGGTGCTGGCTCATCTGGTCATGACCGCGCCGTCGTTCTCGCTGCGTGGCGGTACGCGCGAGATCTTGCGAGGCATCATCGCCCGGGGGCTCGGCCTGCGATGAGCGCCACCTTGGGACAAGACGTGCGGGTGACCGTCGAGGGCCATGTCGGCATCGCCGAGATCTGCCGCGGCCCCAACAACTATTTTGACATAGCGCTGATCGCGGCCCTGGCCGAGGCGTTCGAACAATTCGACGCGGACCCGGGGGTGCGTGCCGTCCTGCTGTGTGCGGAGGGCCGTAACTTCTGTGCCGGCGCCAACTTCGCCGCCCCGGCGCGCGACACGGTGGGCACACGCAGCGGCGGGCACCTGTATCAGCAGGCGCTGCGGCTGTTCCGGTGCGAGACGCCGGTGGTGGCTGCGGTGCAAGGTGCCGCGGTCGGCGGCGGGCTGGGCCTCGCGATGGTCGCTGATTTTCGCGTGGCCTCGCCTGATTCGCGCTTCACCGCCAACTTCAACCGCCTCGGCTTTCATCCCGGCTTCGGGCTGAGCGTGACGTTGCCAAGGGTGGTGGGGGAGCAGAAGGCAGCGCTGATGTTCTACACTGGACGGCGCCTTGGCGGCGAAGAAGCGCATGCAATCGGCTTGGTCGACGCGCTGGTGCCACAGGAGGACTTGCGGGCCAACGCCATGGCGTTGGCAACTGAGATCGCACGATCCGCCCCCATCGCAGTTACGTCCACTCGCCGTACCCTGCGTCGTGGGTTAGCAGACGCGATCGCAGCCATCACAGACCACGAGTTGACGGAACAGCAGCAGCATTTCGAGACGGCCGACTTCAAGGAAGGCGTGCAAGCGATGGCCGATCGCCGGGAGCCGAAGTTCTTAGGACGTTGATAATAGCAACGAAACCTTGATATAGGCGTTTGGTCCCGGGATGCTGCATGCTGACAACAGGCCAGATTTCCGCGGTGGGTCTTTCGTAAGAGCCCGAGCGAAAAGTGGTTGAGCGATATCAGTTGTTTGTGATTCACCGTCGTTGTCGAGACGATAGGGGAAGTGCATGGCTTGGACTGATACCGCGCGGCGGCAACATATGCGGGAAGGTCCGCGCTATCCAAGCAATTTGACAGACACGGAATGGACGTTGATCGGGCCGATGTTTCCGGCGGCGCGCAGCGGCGGCCGGCCTTGCACGATCTGCCTGCGCAAGGTCATGGACGTGATCCTGTCTATTGCTTCGAGCGGCTGTACTTGGCGGATGCTGCCCAAATACTTTCCGGCGATCTCGACTGTAAGCGGCTATTTCTACGCCTGGCGGGACACTGGTCTGCTGACGACGATCAACCACCTGCTGGTGATGGTGGCGCGCCAGCAGGCTGGCCGCGAGGCCTCACCCAGCGCCGGTGTCATCGACAGCCAATCGGTGAAGACTACGGAAAGTGGCGGGATTTGCGGCTATGATGCTGGCAAGAGGGTGAAGGGACGCCAACGACATATTATCACGGACACCTGCGGCTTCCTGGTGTTCATCCTGGTCAATGCCGCCGATGTTCAGGACCGCGACGGCGCCGTCAATGTTCT
Organism: Rhodospirillales bacterium; assembly: GCA_043732745.1. Taxonomy (GTDB): domain Bacteria; phylum Pseudomonadota; class Alphaproteobacteria; order Acetobacterales; family Acetobacteraceae; genus CAIQQQ01. The sequence goes on along the minus strand of JAYTHH010000369.1, from coordinate 14,451 downwards.
CAAAGCCATCCGTTTCCGCTTCCCATGGCTGCGCCATGTCTTCGCCGATGGCGGCTATGCAGGCGACAAACTCAAAGACGCGCTCAAAGGCCATAGGAAGTGGACTCTGGAGATCATCAAGCGCTCCGTTACCGCAAACGGCTTCGTGCTTTTGCCCCGGCGCTGGGTGGCTGAACGCACTTTGCATGGCTGGACCGATGCCGCCGCCTCGCCAAAGACTGGGAGCACTCCATCGAAAGCGCCACTGGCATCGAGGCGACGGCGGCGACCGTGCGGGCGGACCTCGCCGTCACGGCTTGGCTGGCATCAACGGTCCCTCCGAATCTGGACGTCCTGTCCGCCGGCTGCGGCCTGCCCGTGCTGCCGGGCTTCGCTATCACTCTCCTCTTGCCTCGCGGCGGCGCAGGAACGGCAGCATCGGAACTTGCTCGGTATATCCGAGACGGGCTGGTCCGGCCCCGCCATGCCGCCTGACGCGCCGGCCTTGCAGGCCGGCCTGTCGGAGCCGCAGTCATCCTTCGACAACCATGGGCTCGGGGCTGTGCACCGCCCGAGCGATCAGAAGCCGGGAGCTACGTTTGCAGCCCGTGCAAGGTGTGCGAGCCAACAAAGCAACCCTCGGTAGCGCCTACGCAACCGAACCTGTTGAGCCAAAGCCGGCCACACCGCGGCCCGACGCATTCGAAAATTCGTCGACCGTTGTGAAGGATACCCTTGCGATCGGGATGAAGACCATCTGCGCTATTCGCTCACCAGGTTGAATGACGATGGGCGCCGTCCCGAGAGCGTTACGATTCCAAACACTGATCATAACAGGCCCCATGTAGTCGGCGTCGATCACCCCGGTGAGATTTCCCAGGACAAGGCCTTTTTTATGGCCTAATCCCGACCGCGGAACGATAACGGCGGCGAGGTTAGGGCTTGCAATATGAATGGCTATACCTGATGGAATAAGTTGAGCTGAGCTACCTGGCTCAAGTGTGAGGGCGCCGTCCAGGCAAGCATGAAGGTCAACGGCAGCTGCCATCTCTGTCTGGTAGCAGGGCAGGCCCCAACATTTCAAGCGTTGGTCGAGTACTATGACTTCAATCTCAGTTTTTAACAACGCATCCATCTCCGCTCTTTCAAATGGTGCTGTCGCGAAGATATCACGTTGCACGGAAATTACCATGTGATATCAGACTGTAAACTTTGGATCGAATGCCCCGATGGGGCTATCCAGGCCAGTTTTAACCGTTGGTAGCCGGGAGACATTCCATGTGACAGCATTTTACCATCGCGCCCGGCCATCGACAACTCGCGGTGAAGTTCCTGCACCAGATTATCCAACCTGATCACTTCAGCCTCGAGCGCTATTGCCTTTTTTCCGCTGCATCTCGCCGTAATTGTGAGGGCGGATTCAAGTTTGGTAGCGAACCCCCCCGCTGTCCTGATAGTTTAGGATGGGACAGGGGCGCGGGCACCGGGTTAGATGGTGACGTCGTTGGTGACGGCGGCCAGCAGGTCCATGCCGGCGGCGCCTGCGGTGGCGTAGTGCGGCAGGTCGAGACCTTCGGCGTGCGGCAGGCGCATGATCTGGATGGGAGTGCTTATGCGAGCGCGTCCACGATGCGTTGCGCAAGTCGGGTGGCGACTTCCTGCTTTGCCAGACGGGGCCAGTCCTCGACGCCGGATTCGGTCACCAGATGTACCTCGTTCTCCGCTCCGCCCATGATGTTGGTGACCTCACCCACGTCGTTGGCCACGATCCAGTCACAGCCTTTGCGGATTCGTTTGTCGCGTGCATGGGCCAGGACATCGTGCGTCTCGGCGGCAAAGCCGATCACCAACTGCGGGCGGGGTGTACCGTGCGCGATGGTGGACAGGATGTCCGGGTTGAGCACCAGCGACAGCGCGGGGGGCGCGGCGCCGGGGGTTTTTTTCAGTTTCAGGCCAGCGGCCTCGGTGCGCCAGTCTGCGACGGCGGCGGCGAAGACCGCGATATCGGCGGGAAGCGCTGCCGTGCAGGCGGCGAGCATTTCGGCCGCGGTCTCGACGGCGACCAGATCGACGCCTGCGGGGATGGGAATGGCGACTGGGCCGCTGATCAAGGTGACGCGCGCGCCCAGGGCGGCGAGCGCGCCGGCGATGGCGTGGCCCTGGCGGCCCGAGCTGCGATTGGCGATGTAGCGGACCGGGTCGATCGGCTCATGCGTGGGGCCGCTGGTGACAAGCGCGTGGCGGCCGGTGAGCGGTTTTTTACCCGTCAGCAACGCTGTGATGGCGGCCAGGATCGCGGAGGGCTCGGCGAGCCTTCCAAATCCGAATTCGTTGCAGGCCATCACGCCCTCGTCCGGCCCGACCACCGCCACGCCGCGGGCGCGCAGGGTCGCCATGTTGGCCACGGTGGCGGGATGGTCCCACATGCGCACGTTCATGGCCGGCGCCACCAGGACGCGCGTGTCGGTGGCCAGCAGGAGTGTGGTGGCGAGGTCGGATGCCATGCCGTGCGTCATCTTGGCCAGGATATCGGCCGAGGCGGGAGCAACCGCGACCAGGTCCGCGGCGCGGGAGAGCTGAATATGGCCCATCTCGCTCTCGTCGGTCAGCGAGAATAGCTCGGAATAGACCTTTTCCTCGGTGAGCGCCTGGAGCGAGAGGGGGGTGACAAAATGCGCGCCGCCCGCTGTCAGGACAGCCGTGACGCCGCAGCCCGCCTTGCGCAGAAGGCGGACGAGTTCGAGGGATTTATAGGCTGCGATGCCGCCTGAGACGATCAGAAGGACACGGTTGCCAGATAATGTCACAGGCGCCAGCCGGTGTGGATGGCCGCGATGCCGCCGGACAGGTTCTGAACCTTGACCCGCGCCAGACCGACCTCGCGCATCATGGAGGCGAGTGTGTCCTGGTCGGGAAACATGCGGATGCTTTCGGCCAAATACTGGTAGCTGTCGGCGTCGCCGGCGATGGCCTGGCCGAGGCGGGGCAGCACCTTGAAGGACCAGGCCTGATAGATCGGCTCCAACGCCGCCACCTGCACACGGGAGAATTCGAGGCAGGCGAAGCGGCCGCCCGGCTTCAGCACGCGGCGGGCCTCGGCGAGGACGGCGTCCTTGTCGGTGCAGTTGCGCAAGCCGAACGCCATCGACACGCGGTCGACCGAGCGATCCGGCAGCGGCAGCTTTTCGGCGTCGGCGGTGAGGAACGTGAGGCCCCGGACCAGCCCACGGGCGATGGCGCGGTCGCGGCCCACGGCCAGCATGGAGGGATTGATGTCGGACAGGATGGCTGGACCGCCGCCGGATTGCAGCCAGCCGAACGAGATATCGCCGGTGCCGCCGGCGAGATCGAGCAGGGTATGGTGCTTGGACGGGGACAGCACAGTGTTGAACACGCGCTTCCAGAGCCGGTGGATGCCCAGGCTCATGAGGTCGTTCATCAGGTCGTATTTTGGCGCCACGCTGTCGAATACGGCGCGCACCATCGGTTTCTTGTCCGCCAAGGGCACCTGGCGGAAGCCGAAATCGATCGAGGCGGTCTGGTCTGATTTGTCGCTCATGAAAGCCAGTGTATAGCCTCTAATTCTGATGCCGGAACTCCCCGAAGTCGAAACCGTGATGCAAGGCCTCAGCGCCCGGCTGCTGGGCCGGACGATCAGCCGTGCGCAGGTGCATCGGCCCGATCTGCGCTGGCCTTTTCCGGCGGGTTTGGCCGATATTCTGACCGGTGCCCGGATAGCGAGCTTCCGCAGGCGGGCAAAATACATCCTGATGCGGCTGGACGGACGGCCCTCGGTTCTCATTCATCTTGGCATGTCCGGCCGGATGAACATATCGGCGGCGGGCCGGAACGACATTCCGCTACACGAACATCTCACCATCGAGACCGATGACGGGGGCCGGCTGGGCTTCGTCGATCCCAGACGGTTCGGCTCGGTCGACCTGGTGGCGGCGGATGCTGAGGATCTGCATCGGCTGCTGGCGGGGTTGGGGCCGGAGCCGCTCGAACCTGTGTTCGATGCGGGCCATCTGGCGGCGCGGTTGGCAGGGCGGGCCACGCCCGTGAAGTCGGCGCTGCTCGATCAGGCGAATGTGGCAGGGCTTGGTAATATATATGTGTGCGAGGCGCTGTTTCGAGCGCGGATCAGCCCGACGCGGCTGGCCGGCCGGGTTTCGCGCACTGGGATCGTGCGGCTTGTTCGCGAGATCAAGGCAACGTTGCTGGAGGCGATCGCCGCCGGCGGGTCGAGCCTGCGGGATTATGTGCAGCCCGACGGCGAGCTGGGCTATTTCCAGCATGGCTTCAAGGTCTATGCCCGTGAGGGCCAAGCGTGCGAGCGCTGTCCTGGGCCACCAGAGTGTGATGGCATCACGCGCATTGTCCAAGCGGGCCGCAGCACGTTTTATTGCCCGAAGACGCAGAAGTAGGTTGGCAGCGCCCGACTTGTCCGCAGGCCCGTCGCCGGTTAAGCCATTCTTAAAACGTATGAGGCGAAACATGTCCGCAGAGATGATCCTCACCGAGACGCATGGCCGCGTGGCGCTGATCCGGCTCAACCGGCCGAAGGCGCTGAACGCGTTGTGCGACCAGTTGATGGCGGAGCTTGGAACGGCCCTGCTGGCGTTCGACGCCGATTCCGGCATCGGCGCCATCGTGCTGACTGGCTCCGAGCGCGCGTTTGCCGCTGGCGCCGACATCAAGGAGATGAAGGACCGCAGTTTTCCGGCCGTGGTGCTGGACGATTTTATCGCCCGCTGGGAGACCATATTGCAGGTGAAGAAGCCGGTGATCGCTGCCGTCGCCGGCTTCGCGCTGGGCGGCGGCTGCGAGTTGGCGATGATGTGCGACATGATCGTGTGTGCCGATACCGCCAAATTCGGCCAGCCCGAGATCAATCTCGGCGTCATTCCCGGCGCCGGCGGCTCGCAGCGTATGACACGGGCGATCGGGAAGTCGAAAGCGATGGATCTGATACTCACTGGCCGCATGATGGATGCTGCCGAGGCGGAGCGAAGCAACCTGGTGAGCCGCGTGTTCCCGGCCGAGACGCTGATCGCCGAGGCGCTGGCGCTGGGCGAGAAGATTGCGAGCCTTTCGACAGTGGCGACGGTTGTGGGCAAACAGGCCGTCAACCGCGCCTTCGAGACCACGCTTGGCGAGGGGCTGCGGGCCGAGCGTTCGCTGTTCCTGGCGTTGTTCGGCACCGCTGATCAACGCGAAGGGATGGCGGCGTTCGCCGAGAAGCGGCCGGCGAAATTTCATGAGGGCTGAGCTGGCGCCCTCCCCCATTTCTTGACTCTCGCAGCGGCACTGCCTAAGACACCGGTCCCTAACGGGCCGCCGGCGCTGGCGAGAAATCGGATGCCGCATCTTGTGCACGCTGTTCAAGGCGGGCGTTTGGTGTAGAATGACCGAATTGTAATTGTAACGTGGCCGGACCATCGGCCTTGATGGATTGAACAGAGCTCATGGCCAATACCGCCTCCGCGCGCAAGCGTATCCGCCAGATCGCTGTGCGCACCGAGCGCAACGCGGCCCGCAAGTCTCGCATGCGCACCTTCATCAAGAAGGTCGAAACGGCGATCGCTTCGGGCGACAAGGCGCAGGCAGCCGAAGCTCTGCGTTTGGCCCAGCCGGAAGTGCAGCGCGCGGTGACGAAGGGCGTGATCCACCTGAACACAGTGGCCCGCAAGATCTCCCGCCTTTCCGCCCGCATCAAGAGCCTCGCCTCGGCGTGATGTTGCGTTGGCGGCGTCGAAAAGGACAATGCGTCCTTTCGCGCCTCCCAAATAGCTCAATAGTGTAACTTCGATGTATGTTTCTTTTTTGGCTGTACTGTTTACTCATTACAGCCGCTACTTTGCTGTCGTTGCATTTTGACGTTGAAAACGTGATTGCGCGACGCCTGATTTGAATTGCGGGACAGCAATTTTACGCTTAGTTGTTTCTCTGGCGCGGGATGCTTTTCCTGGCAGATAAAAGCCCGAAACCAATGTTCGGACGCCTGAATTCCGGAGGATTATCTGTGTCCAAAAACGCATCGGAGAAAGAGGCTTTGCCATCTGATCCGGCGCGCGACATGGCATCCGCCGTCGATACCGACAGCCAGCTTGCCGTCCAGTGGGCCCGCGTGCGCGGTCGCCTGCAGAACGAGGTGGGTGACGTCGAATACCGCACCTGGCTGCGTCAGATGACGCTGGTGGGGCTGGACTGCGAAGAGATTACCGTGCGGCTGCCGACGCGCTTCCTGCGGGATTGGGTTCGCACCCATTATGGTGACCGGCTGACCGCCTTGTGGCTGGCCGAAAACCGCAGCGTTCGCTGCGTGGAGATCCGCGTCGGCCCCAGCGTGCAGATGGGTCTCATCCCTGAGCCGGTGGCGCATGTGCCGCGCGATGCGGTTCAGACCGTTTCCCATGAGATCGACCCGCCGATCGTCGCCGCGCGCGCCGATGACCGCGTGTCCACGCGCGTCGAGGATCGTAACGACGCGCCGCTGGACCAACGCTTCACCTTCGACAGCTTCATCGTGGGCAAGCCCAACGAGTTCGCCTATGCCTGCGCCCGCCGCGTGGCCGAAAAGCCGGCGAGCCAGGGCTTCAACCCGCTTTTCCTGTATGGCGGCGTCGGGCTGGGCAAAACCCACCTGATGCACGCCATCGCCTGGGAGTTGACGCACCCTGCCCCGAGCGCCGATGGCACCGACGACCGGAGAAAGCCGGTCTCGGTGGCGTATATGTCGGCCGAGAAGTTCATGTATCGCTTCATCGCCGCCATCCGCTCGAAATCCACGATGGAGTTCAAGGAAGAGTTGCGCAGCGTCGATGTGCTGATGGTGGACGATCTGCAGTTCCTGATCGGCAAGGATGCCACCCAGGAGGAGTTCTTCCACACGTTCAACGCGCTGGTCGATGCCGGCAAGCAGATCGTGGTGTCGTCCGACAAGTCCCCGTCCGATCTGTCGGGGCTGGAAGACCGCGTGCGGACCCGGCTCGGCTGCGGCATGGTGGCTGATCTGCACGCCACCACCTTCGAATTGCGCATGTCCATCCTGGAGGCCAAGGCCACCCGCGCCGGCGTGCCGGTGCCGCACAAGGTGATGGAATTCCTTAGTCACAAGATCACGTCCAACATCCGTGAGCTGGAAGGCGCGCTGAACCGGCTGATCGCGCATGCCAACCTGTTCGGCCGCAGCGTCACGCTCGATGCCACGCAGGAAGTGCTGCACGACATCCTCAAGGCGCATGACCGCCGGGTAACGATCGAGGAAATCCAGCGCCGCGTGGCCGAGCATTACAATATCCGCCTGACCGATATGTCGTCGGCGCGGCGCGCCCGTGCCGTGGCACGGCCGCGTCAGGTGGCGATGTACCTCGCCAAGCAGCTGACCAGCCGCTCGCTGCCCGAGATCGGCCGCAAATTTGGCAACCGTGACCATACCACGGTGATGCATGCCGTCTCCCGCGTCAGTGAGCTGATGGAGCGCGATTCCGCCTTCGGTGAAGATGTGGATTTGTTGCGACGCATGCTGGAATCCTGAGGGGCGCTGTTCCGCAGGGCTGCGCTGGTCTTACCTGTGGTTTTTGCTATGCTGAAAACCCCGATTCGTGGCGTCCGCCCCGTGACCCGGCCCAGAGGATAGAGTGATGAAATTCAAGGCCGACCGCGCGGTACTGCTCAAGGCTTTAGCGCATGTCCAGAGCGTTGTCGAAAAGCGCAACACCATCCCCATCCTGGCCAACGTGATGATCGCGGTGCGCGACGTCAAACTGACCTTAACGGCGACCGACATGGAAATTGCGGTTGTGGAGGACGTGGCCGCCACGTCCATCCGCAACGGCGCCTGCACGGCCCCTGCTGCCACGCTGTACGAGATCGTCCGCCGGCTGCCCGAGGGGGCCGAGGTGGAATTCGATCATCCTGGCGGCGATGCGCAACTGGCGCTGCGGGCCGGCCGCTACGCCACCAGCCTGGTGGTGCTGCCGATCGACGATTTCCCGTCCATGACGGCCGGCACGCTGCCGCATAAGTTCGCCGTCGAGGCGTCTGACCTGCGCGGGCTAATCGACCGCACGCGCTTTGCGATCTCCACCGAAGAGACGCGCTACTACCTCAACGGCATCTATTTCCACGCCACCGAGAGCGATGGCCAGAAAGTGCTGCGCGCGGTTGCCACCGACGGTCATCGTCTGGCGCGCGTGCAGATCGAACTGCCCGAGGGGGCTTCCGGCATTCCCGGCGTGATCATCCCGCGCAAGACGGTGGGTGAGCTGCGCAAGCTGCTCGACGAGGCCACGGGACCGGTGGATATCGCGATGTCCGACACCCGCATCCAGTTCACCGTGGGCAGCATCACGCTGACCAGCAAATTGATCGACGGCACGTTCCCGGAATACGACCGGGTGATCCCGCGTGACAACGACAAGGTGCTGCGCGTCGGCTGCAAGGATTTTGAGGCTGCCGTAGCACGTGTTTCGGCGATTTCGTCCGAGCGGTCGCGGCCGGTGAAGATGTCGCTGGCCAAGGATCTGCTGGTGATTTCAGCCGCCTCGCCCGAGCAGGGCACCGCCAGCGAGGAGCTGGATGGCGACCGGGTGACGTATTCGGCCGGGCCGCTCGAGATCGGGTTTCAGGCGCGGTATCTGAACGACATCACGGCGCAGATTGCCTCGCAGGTGGAGTTCCGGTTCAGCGATGGGTCGGCGCCGACGGTGGTGCAGGACAGTGCCGATAGCTCGGCGCTTTATGTGCTGATGCCGATGCGTGTGTGAATGAGACGGTGGGTGGCGGCGCGCTTACCCACCACCAGGGGCGCCCCGAGGGGTTGCGACTGACGCGGCTGACCTTGGGGCGGTATCGCAACTATCCGTCGCTGTCCTGGCTCCCGGGTGGCCAAATAGTGGTAATCTCCGGCGCCAACGGCAGCGGCAAGACCAATCTGCTGGAATCGATTTCCTTCCTTGTGCCGGGGCGCGGGCTGCGGGGGGCGCGCATTGCCGAGGTGGCGAGCGGGGCCACCGGCGCATGGGGTGCGCATGGGTGGTTCGATACGCCCGATGGCCCGGTGGAGATCGGCACCGGCACCACCGACGAGGCGCCGGATCGTCGGGTATTCCGGCTGGACGGGGTTGCTCCGCGCAACCAGGCGGAGCTTTCGTCTCGCGTGGCCGCGGTGTGGCTGACGCCGCAGATGGACCGGCTGTTCCAGGAAGGCCTGTCTGGACGGCGGCGGTTTCTCGATCGTCTCGTCTATGCCATCGAGCCGTCGCATGCGCGCGAGGTCGCAGCGCACGACACAGCGATGGCCGGACGCAACCGCTTGTTGGCGGAAGGCCGCAGGGACCCCGCCTGGCTGGCCGGGCTGGAGGACGCGATGGCGCGGCATGCAGTGGCGGTCATGGCCGCACGTGCCGATTTGGTGACGCAGCTCAACACCGCCCTTGCCTCGGGGATTGCCGGGCGGTTCCCGGCCGCCCAGCTCGGCCTGGTCTCGCCCATCGCCGATCTGCTGGCCCACGAGCCGGCGCTGGCGGTGGAGGATCAGGTGCGGCAGGCGCTGGCAACGTCTCGTGACCGCGATGCGGTGGCGGGATCTGCCACCCTCGGTGCGCATCGCTGCGACATGGCGCTGCACGAGTTGGCCACGGGACAACCGGCGGCGCAGGCCAGCACCGGGCAGCAGAAGGCGTTGCTGATTGGCGTTATCCTGGGCCATGCGTCACTGCTCGCCGGCGCACGTGGTTTCGCGCCGCTGCTGCTGCTGGACGAGCCGGCCACGCATCTTGATCCGCAGCGCCGTGAAGCGCTGTTCGAGGCGTTGTCCGAGCTTCCGGCGCAGGTGTTTCTGACCGGCACCGACGCCGCGACCTTCGATCCGGTGCGCGGCCGGGCCGCGTTTTGGCAGACCGGCAAGAATGCGCTGCACGCGGACCCGTGATACCCGCGATCTGCCCCGGCAAAGGTGGCAAAATCTGCGGGTCTGATGTATGTATCACTTTATCAATTGCACATTCCGTGCCCAATCAATTGCACATTCCGTGCCCAATCAATTGCACGTCCCGTGCCTGCCCAGGAGCACCCACTCGGCATGAGTGACCCAGCCGCGCTTATCCCTGATTCTGATCCGCAGAACGGGAGCGATTACGATGCATCGTCCATCTCCGTGCTGCGTGGACTGGATGCGGTGCGCAAGCGCCCGGGCATGTATATCGGCGACACCGATGACGGCTCGGGCCTGCATCACATGGCGTTCGAGATCATCGACAACGCGGTGGACGAGGTGCAGGCCGGTTTCGCCTCCGCGGTGGAACTGACGCTGAACGGCGACGGCTCAGTGACGGTGCGCGATGACGGGCGTGGCATTCCCACCGATATTCACGCCGAAGAAGGCATTTCGGCGGCTGAAGTGGTGCTGACGCGGCTTCATGCCGGCGGCAAGTTCAACCAGAATTCATATAAAGTTTCCGGCGGCCTGCACGGCGTGGGCGCGGCCGTGGTGAACGCGCTGTCCGAGTGGATGGAAGTGCGGATTTTCCGCGGTGGCATCGAGCATTTCATTCGTTTCGAGCATGGTGACAGCGTGGCTCCACTGGCAATCGTGGGAAAATGTACACGCGGCAACGGCACCGAGGTGATCTTCAAGCCGTCCACCGGCACGTTTACCAAAGTGGAATTCGATTTTGCTATTCTGGAACGTCGCCTGCGTGAACTTGCGTTTCTGAATTCCGGCATGGGCATCACCTTGCGTGACGAGCGGCATGTGCCGGCGGTGGAGGTGCTGTTCAAATACGATGGCGGCCTGGTCGCGTTCGTGGAGTGGCTTGATCGCGGCAAGGCGGCGCTGTTCACGCCGCCGATCTCGGTTGTAACGTCTGAGGACCAGGCCGGCATTCGCGTGGAGTTCGCGTTGTCCTGGAACGACAGTTTCCATGAGACGATGCTGTGCTTCACCAACAACATTCCGCAGCGCGACGGTGGCGCCCATCTGGCCGGGTTCCGCCAGGCGTTGACGCGGGTGATGTCGAAATATGCCGATGGGATGGGCAAGAAGGACACACTGGCCCTTGTGGGCGAAGACATGCGCGAAGGCATGACGGCGGTGCTGTCGGTGAAGGTGCCGGACCCAAAGTTCTCATCGCAGACCAAGGACAAGCTGGTTTCGTCCGAGGTTCAGCCAGTGGTCTATGCCGCCGCCGTCGATATCATCTCGCATTGGCTGGAGACTCATCCGCGTGAGGCGAAGGCGATCATTCAGAAGGTGATGGACGCTGCGTCCGCCCGCGAGGCAGCGCGGAAAGCGCGGGATCTGACACGTCGGAAAGGCGTGCTGGATGTGTCCACCCTGCCCGGCAAATTGGCCGATTGCCAGGAGCGCGACCCTGCCAAGTGCGAGATCTTCATCGTCGAAGGTGACAGCGCCGGCGGCTCCGCCAAACAGGGACGCGACCGCAAGTTCCAGGCGATCCTGCCGCTGAAAGGCAAGATCCTGAATGTGGAACGCGCGCGGTTCGACCGGATGTTGGGCAGCGCCGAGGTGGGCACGTTGATCACCGCTTTGGGCACCGGCATCGGCCGGGGCGAGCCGCAGGACGGTGGGTTTGACGTGACGAAACTGCGCTACCACCGCATCGTGATCATGACGGACGCCGACGTGGACGGATCGCATATCCGCACACTTCTACTGACGTTCTTCTTCCGCCAAATGCCGCAATTGTTCGAACGCGGCCATCTCTACATCGCGCAGCCGCCGCTCTATCGGGCGACCCGCGGCGGCGAGGAGCGTTACCTGAAGGACGATGCGGCGCTTGAGCGCTACCTGCTCGACAAGGCGCTGGGCGAGGCGCGCCTCACCTATGCCGATGGCCGCGTGTTCCAGTCCGAAGAATTGGACGGCGAGGCGATCTGGCTGCGCGAAGCCGCGAGCCGGCTGCGCCGCCTATCTGCCACCGCGCCGCTGTCGCTGCTGGAGCAGGCCGCCATCGCCGGCGCGCTGCAGGCCGACCCGGCCCGAGCCACCGCCACCTGGTCCGATCTGGCCCAGCGCATGAACGACATCTCGCTGCCCGCCGAACGTGGCTGGCAGGTGACTTCCGACAGCCACGGTGGCCTGGTGGTCGCACGCCGCGTGCGCGGCGTGGCCGAGCGCCACGTGCTGGACGCGCCCACGTTGCGCTCTGCCGAAGCCCGTTGGCTCGCCGAACGCACCGAAGCCTTGCAGGCCCGCTTCGGCGCCCCCGCCCAGATCAAGCTCGGCGCCAACGAAGTCACCGTCGCCGGCCCCGCCACCGCATTCGACCGCATCCTGGCCCAGGGCCGCCGCGGCCTTGCCATTCAGCGCTTTAAAGGCCTCGGCGAGATGAACGCCGACCAACTCTGGAACACCACGCTGGACCCCGCCGTGCGCACGCTGTTGCAGGTGAAGGTGGGCGACGTTGAAGATGCCGGGCAGGTTTTTTCGACGTTGATGGGCGATGTGGTGGAGCCACGCCGGGATTTCATTGTGGAGAATGCGTTGAAGGTAGCGAATTTGGACGTTTGAAGTGTATCATCCCGATCCGCTTTGAGGTTGACACACAAAGAATGTGTCAATCTCAAAGCGGATTGGGATGAGGCTTGTTTGGCGCGCCACCGCCGGCCAAGCCGGCGCGCGATACCAGTCCGGCATCAGATTTTGGGGGAACAAATGGTCGAAGCGCATCAACTCGTGTGCCCGCATTGCGGCACGCTCAATCGGGTGTCGACCGCCAGACCGGCGCTGTCAGCGAAATGTGGCCATTGCCATGCGAAGCTGTTCGATGGCCAGCCGGCAGAGGTGGATGCGGCGGGGTTCGAGCGCCATTTGCGATCCGACGAAATTCCGGTGCTTGTGGATATTTGGGCGCCCTGGTGCGGGCCGTGCCGGACCATGAGCCCGAATTTCGCGCGTGCCGCCGGTATGCTGGAGCCTCGGATGCGGTTGCTGAACCTGAACGCGGACACGGCGCCCGATGTTACCGGGCGGCTTGGGGTGCAAGGGATTCCGGCGCTGTTCCTGTTCAGCCAGGGACAGGTTGTGGCGAAGACGGCCGGCGTGATGCCGGCCGATGCCATCGTTCATTGGGCGCAGGAGCATCTGCCTGCGGAGACGTGATAGCGCCCGTGTTCAGACGCGGGTGAATTTCTGGAAGCGGCCGAGCCTTTCTGGTTTTGGTTTGTCTGGAAACACTGAGAGCCAGTCTGTGACTGCCACTTCCCCGACATACATGGCGCCGGTGGAATCCAGTGCGATGCTGTGGGGGGAGACGAATTGGCCGGCGGCGAGGCCGGGGCCGCAGCCACTGTCGATGCGACCAACGAGGCGGCTTTTCTGGTCGAGGATACTGATGCGGGCGCCCAGGTTGGGGGTGGCGTGGTTGACCGGCAGATAGGCGGCCAGCTCGCCGACAATGCAGTGTGGGCAAGGGCCCGGCATGATCGCCAGGCCGCTCGGGCGATGCATGTTGTTGATTTGCGCCTCGTAGCGGCCGTTTCCGTCGAACACCTGGACGCGGTGGTTCTCGCGGTCGGCCACATAGACCCAGCCTTCGGCGTCGCAGCAGATGTTGTGCGGCAGGTTAAACTCGCCGGGGCCGGTGCCGGGGCTGCCCCAACTGAACAGGTGCTTTCCGTCCGGCGCGAATTTGTGGATGGCGGCGTTGCCGTAGCCATCGGAGACGTAGATATCGCCCTTCGGCGAGAGGGCGGAATGGGTGCAGCGGCAGAACGGGCGGTTGCTCATGAACGGCGACGGCTTATTTGGCTCACCTATTTGGAGTTGCAGTTTGCCGTCGAGGCTGAACTTGCGAACCGTGTGGTCGCCGTTGTCGGTGAGGTAGATGGCGCCGTCATGGCCGATATGGGCGCCGTGGGCGTTGGTGAACACGCCTTGGCCCCAGGCGTTGAGGAAGTTGCCCTCGCGGTCCAGCACGACCACGGGGTGCTCGCCGCGGTTAAAGAGGTAGACGCGATCCTGCTGGTCGACGGCGATGCCTGCGACATCGCCGAGTAGGATGTCGGCGGGAAGCTTCGCCCAGTCCGGCTGTGGCTCGAAGGCGAAACTTTTGGCGTCTGATGTCGTGGTCATCTTATCTACTCCCTACGTGCCAGCAGAATGCCCCGTGCGCGGCGCAGACGAAAGATCAGTTCGGCGCGGTGAGAGTGCCGGCGGCGATGCGGAGGAGCTACCGGGCGCGATCGGCCACGCAAAGGGACTGGATGGTGAAGGCAGGTTCGGCCAGCAGGTTCGGCAGGTCGAACGCCTCGCAGAAGCCTCGCCACTGGGTTTCGGTGACGACGCCCAAACTGCTGGGGTTCATCAAGTTCTGGAACGTTCGGAAGGGGTGAGGGGTGTGGGCGCTAGAGTATCCGTCTTGGTCAAGCTCTGCTTGGGGTCCAATTTCGCTGGTCCCTGAGCAGCGCGTTTGCGAGCACGATGAGCTTTCGCATGACCGCGAC
>JAYTHH010000368.1:0-3343 GCA_043732745.1 Rhodospirillales bacterium | reverse complement strand
CGCGGGCCTGTTCGGCGGAGGCGTCGGCGCGCGCCATTTGCGCGTCAAACTGCGCAAGATTGGCTTCCAGCGTGTCACGCTGCAACCGTGCCAGCACTTGGCCCTGGGACACCATATCGCCTTCGTCCACCAGAATTTCCAGGATCGGCTGACCGTCCAATTGGGTGTTCACCAACACCTCCTCGCGCGCGACCAGGCTGCCGGTGGCGGCCATAGTCTCGACGATCTCGCCGGTCTCCGCCGGCACGACCGTGACGGTGGGCGGCAGCGAGGCCAGCTGCTCTGGGGCTGCGATCGCATACAGCGCGAAGCAGACAAAGACGAGCGAAAGCGCCAGGGCGCAGGCGGTGCGTTTCATTTACAGATCTCCGGAACACAGGGTCGGCAGAACCGCTCCAGCAGCAATTTCAGGGCGGCGGTCATCCGCTCGACGGCGATGTTGTGGGGGCCGCAGATCTGCACGCACAGACCATCGCCAAGCGCCATGATGAGTTGGCAGGCGGCGCGAATGTCGAGCTCCGGATCAACCACACCGAGCGCCTGGCCGCGTGTCATCGCGCGGCACAAAATGTCGCGCACGAAACTGGCGGTCTTCTCCACCGCCTGCTGAACCTCAGGATTGCGGCCTGCCTCGGCGATCACATCGAATGTCAGCATGCCAATATTGCCGGTCATCTGCTCGGTCAGAAACGCCTCGCCCAGAATCTGCAAGGCAGCGAGCGGATCGGGGGCATGCTCCAGCGGCGCGAACATCTGCGCGTGCTGCTCGCGCTCGGCCTCCACGATGGCCACGATGATGGCGGCCTTGCTGGGGAAGTGGCGATACAGCGCCCCCGCGCTCATGCCCGCTTCGGCGCAGATATCTTGCATACTGGCGCCGTGAAAGCCGGACCGGCCGAAACAGACCAGCGCCGCCTCGACGATTTTGGCCTGGCGGGTTTGGGTTTCGAACGGGCGTGAGAGGTCTGGCATCAGAATAATCTTTTTGGGAATGAACGTTCATTCGCATAGTCCGAATAGCGGTTCAATCGTTTTCAATGCCGCCTTCCGCAGCGCCGGCCCCAGCTCGCATGAACTGGTGCGCACCGTAGCCACGGCGCTGCCTCCGGTCGAGTTCTTCGATTTGGTCTTCTTCAACTCGTTACCACGAATATCTCCCAAGCTGCCTCGACCTGTTGCTTCTTCAAAAAGCATCGGCACATTCCTCTGAACCTGATCTCGACGGCGGAATTTTGCAGCCACGACCGCATGGCGGAAAAAGCGGCGGAACTGGTGCCCGCGATGCCACGCGTGACAACGCGGAGCCGACTGAAATCGCCGGCCAAGCGGCAGCTCGCGCGGCTGGCAGGCCAGGGATTTGCTGGAGGCAACTAGCTATTGCCATACGTCAACATCTCAATTCTCTACATAATTTTCTTCCTGTAGAAGAATTCACTATGATATCTTCCCTTTACGGAAGCGCGCAGGGGGATGTCATCACAGGTCACACAGATCGTAGCGAGGCAGGATGTTTCGTCCCCTCCGTCGGTGGTGTGCCGCCCACCACCGCACTGCGTGAGGCTGTCAGGGCACACATCCGCGTGCCGGAACAGGCGGTGCTGGCGCTGGCCCGCGAGGCCGATGTCGACCCGAAGTCCCTTGGCGCCATCCAGGCCCGCGCAAAGTCGCTGGCATCCTCGGTGCGCCATGCAAGAAGGCGGGCTTCCGGCATCGATGCGTTGATGCATGAATTTTCGCTGTCGAGCGCCGAAGGCGTGGCGCTGATGTGCCTGGCCGAGGCGCTGCTGCGGGTGCCAGACGCCGCCACCCGCGACGCGCTGATCGCCGACAAAATCGGAGATGGCGACTGGTCCGCCCATGTCGGCCATTCGCCCTCGATGTTCGTCAACGCCACCGCCTGGGGCCTGCTGCTCACTGGCCGGCTCATACCCGGCCACAGCACGGCAGGCCTGGCGGCGTCGCTCACCGGCCTGCTGCGTCGCGGCGGCGCCCCCCTGGTGCGACGCGCCGCTGATCTCGCCGTCCGGCTGATGGGCCGGCAATTCGTCACGGGCCAAACGATCACCGACGCGCTCGATCACGCCGAACCGCGAGAAGCGCGCGGCTATCGTTTTTCATACGATATGCTCGGCGAAGCGGCGCTGACCGAGGCCGACGCGCAGCGCTATTTCCGCTCCTATGCCGATGCCATCGGCGCCATCGGCCGCGCCTCTGCCGGGCGTGGTGTCATCGCAGGCCCGGGCATCTCCGTAAAACTCTCGGCCCTGCACCCGCGATACAGCCGCGCCCAACGGGGCCGGGTGCTTTCCGAATTACTGCCCCGTGTGCGCGCCTTGCTTGAACTCGCCCGTGCCCACGACATCGGTTTCAACATCGACGCCGAGGAAACCGAGCGGCTGGACATCTCGCTCGACATCCTCGAAGCCCTGGCGATGGACCCAGCCTTTGCAGATTGGCACGGCATCGGGTTTGTCGTGCAGGCCTATCAGAAGCGGGCACGCGCAGTGATCGACTGGATCGCCGATCTCGGCCAGCGCAGCGGCCACCGCCTGATGGTGCGCCTCGTGAAAGGCGCCTACTGGGACAGCGAGATCAAGGCGGCGCAGGTGGCGGGGCTGTCGGACTACCCGGTGTTCACCCGCAAGGCGCATACCGACGTGTCCTATATCGCCTGCGCTCGGACCATGCTGGCGCATCCGGCCGCGATCTATCCGCAATTCGCAACTCACAACGCGCTGACCATCGCCACCATCGAGCATCTCGCCGGCGACGCCTCCTACGAGTTCCAGTGCCTGCACGGCATGGGCGAGGCAGTCTATGACGGGATTGTCGCCCCCGCCGGCCGCTCGTGCCGGATCTACGCGCCGGTCGGCCCGCACGAGACGCTGCTGGCCTATCTCGTGCGCCGGCTGCTGGAGAACGGCGCCAACACCTCGTTCGTCAACCAGATCGTCGACCCCGCGATCGATCTCGACCGCCTGGTGGCTGATCCTGTCGCCGCCACGCTGGGCGACGGCGGCGCACCGCATCGTGCCATCCCGCTGCCGGGCGATCTGCTGCCGGGGCGGCGCAATTCCACCGGCTGGGATCTCGCCGACGAGCGCGTGCTCCACACGCTTGCAACCGAGATGCGCGAGACGCCCCTGCTGTATCGTGCGGCGCCGATCCTGGCTCGCGAGGCATCGGACGGCGCCACCAGCGAATGCCGCAATCCCGCCGACATCTCCGAAATCATCGGTCACGCCGCGGACGCATCGCCGGACGCGGTGGCGCTGGCCGCAGAGGATGCTGCCTTTAACGCCACGGTGTCCGAACGCGCCGCGATGCTAGAGGCCTGGGCCGA
>JAYTHH010000367.1:0-10922 GCA_043732745.1 Rhodospirillales bacterium | reverse complement strand
CAGCTCGGCGTGCTCAGGGACAACTGGCTGCCGCTGCTGGTGGCCATTCCGGTCTCCACCTTGCTGGGGCTGCTCACCACCGGCTGGGTGATGCAGCGTCTGTCGCGGGGCGAATAGAGCATCATCCGACAGGATAAAGATGCTCGATAAAATAAATGACGCGAGGATATGCAGTGAGCCTTAGCGAACGTAAGATACTCTAGACGTGGAGAAACTCTTCACGCTTTGGGTCTATCTGGAAACCACGCCGCTGCTTGGCCTCGCCGCCACCTTGCTGGTCTGGCAGGCCGCCTCGGGAATCGCCGAACGCATGGGCGGGGTGGCTTTGGCCAACCCGATGCTGATTTCGGTCTGTATCCTGGCCGGCCTGCTGCTTGCCACCGGCACGCCGTATTCGGCGTATTTCCAGGGTGCGCAATACGTCCATTTCCTGCTGGGGCCGGCCACTGTGGCGCTGGCGCTGCCGATGTATGCAAATCTGTCTCGCATCCGTCGCTCTGCTGGGGCCATCCTGCCGGCGTTGCTGGCGGGCTCGCTGGTGGCAGCCCTTAGCGCCATGTTGATCGCCCGGCTGCTTGGCGCGCCCCGCGTGGTGGTGCTGTCGTTGGCACCGAAATCCGTCACCACGCCGATCGCCATGGGCATCGCCGAACAGATTGGCGGTCAGCCCTCGCTGGCGGCGATATTCGTGCTGCTGACGGGGCTGTCCGCCATCGTGCTGATTGGCCCGGCGATGCGGATTGCCGGCGTGTCGGACATGCGGGCGCAGGGGCTGGCGGCTGGTATGGCGGGGCACGGGCTGGCGACGGCGCGGATGCTGCTGGTAAGCGAGACGGCCGGTGCGTTCGGCGGGCTGGCGATCGGGCTGAACGGGATCATCACGGCGATTCTGGTGCCGCTCCTGGTGACCGCACTTCGGTGAAATCGGCGATGCGGGTGTCTGCCGGTGCCCCGAGCTACGGTTCGCCTTCGGGGGCCAGAGATTTTACGAGCTCGAACACGCGCTTGCGCACGGACGGATCGGTGATGCGGTAATAGGCGCGCACCAACTCCAGCGTTTCGCGGCGGTTGAGGGTGTCGTCGTTGCCGAAACCGTCCTGCGCCTCGGAGAACCCCATGGCGCGGCGGGCACCCTGGCTGCCGGATTGACCGCCATAGGTCTGCGCCAGTTTTTCGGGCATATCGTCATAAAAGAAACTGATGGGAACATCCAGCACGCGCGACAGATCGAACAGCCGTGACGCGCTGACCCGATTCACACCACGCTCGTATTTCTGCACCTGCTGGAAGGTCAGGCCCAGCGCTTCGCCCAGGCGCTCCTGCGACATGCCCATCAGGGTGCGGCGGAGGCGCATGCGGCTGCCGACGTGGCCATCGATGGGGCTTTGACGTGACTCCTTGTCACCCGCGGGCTTCTCGAACTCGTCAGCGGCTTCAGGTGCCTTCATGAGGTGCTCCAATCATCCGGCCGCAGCGTGTCGCGTGCCTCATCCGAAGTGGGTAAACACACAGGCTGCGATAGCCCCCGGTTGTCCGAAACGTTAATGCTGCAACCTCAAATCGTCAACCAGTTGTTTACTTATTCGGATTCCGACCGCCGGCGAGACAGCGCCAGGCCGAGCAGCACCGTCACCACGGCGAGAGCGATCGGGATGGCCAGCCCCAGCCGCGCGAACGGCGTGGCGGCCAACGGTGGCGGCAGGCTGACCAGCAGTACGCCTTGCTCGCCCATGCCGAGCCGGCCGAGTTCGCGCCCATTGGCGTCGAACGCGGCTGAGATGCCGGTGTTGGCGGCGCGCATCACCGGAAGGCCCTCCTCGACGGCCCGCATCCGCACGGCGGCCAGATGCTGGCGCGGGCCGCTGGAATTGCCGAACCAGGCGTCGTTGGTGATGTTGACCATCCAGTCCGGCCGGTCGGCGGCGTTGATCACATAGCCGGGAAAAATCGCCTCGTAGCAGATCAGCGCGCCGGCGGGGGGGATGCCGGGTATGCGGATGGTGGATGGGCCTACGCCTTTCGCCAGCCCGGCGCCGGGCAGGATCTTGAGCGGCACCGGCGTCCAGTCCGGGATATATTCGCCGAACGGCACCAGATGCCATTTGTCGTAGGTGGCAACGGCCGGGCCGGGGCCATCGACCGCCACCAGGCTGTTGCGGTAGCGGCGGTTCTCGTCGATCCGCAGCGTGCCGATCATGGCGGGGCCGGCGGCGGCATCGGCGATGGCGGCGCGGGCGGCGGCGTCGCTTTCCACCAGGAACGGGCTCGCGGTCTCTGGCCAGATCACCAGGCTGGGCGTACCGGCAGCCTGCGCCACACCCTGCCGGGTCAGCGCCAGATAGCGGCTGAACATATCGATGGCAAAGCTGCGATCGGCCTTTTGGCCCTGCGCCACATTGCCCTGCACCAGCACGACGGTCAGGCCGATCGGCTCGGCCTGCGGCTGGTCGAGCCGCCACATTCCGAACCCGATCCAAACCGCCATCACGCCAATACCTGCCGCCATTGCGCGACGGCCGAGGAAGGGCGTGCAGGCCAGCATTAGCGTCGCCAGCGTCATCCCATGCACGCTGATCAGTGCCGCCGGCTGGATCAGCACGTCGCCGACCGGGCCGGGAATGCCCCAGACGCTGCCGAACACGTTCCAGGGAAAGCCGGTGGCGGTGAATTGCTGGCCCACGCTGAACAAGGTCCAGGCGCCGGCCAGCACCAGCACGCGCGGCAACTTCCGGCGAAATCGCACCGCCAGCGCGCAGGACAGGCCGATGAATGGCGCCAGCACCATGGACAGCAACGGCACCGCGATCGGCACCAGCCACCAGAAGCGGGCGGCGTCGAACAGGATCGCCTCGGTGATCCAGTACAGCCCGATCAGGTGATGGCCGATCGCGAAGCAGCAACCGGTCCAGAACGCGCGGCGCGGGGTGGCGCCGTCCAGCAGCGCCAGCAGACCGGGAAAGGCGATCAGCAGCGCCGGCAGAACATGCAGCGGCGGCAACGCCAGGGCAGAGACCATGCCAAGGATCGCCGCGGCTGCAAGGCGTCTTCTGCCTTGCAGCCCTCGCAAAACCGCCAAAAATCGCATGTTCTATCCCTTAACGATGCGCTGTTCCGGCACGGATTTCACGATGCGCGCCTCCGGCACGAATTTCACGATGCGTGCCTCCGGCACGACCTGTCCGGTCAGCACCCATGCGATGCACTCCGCCGCCATCACGCCCATGTTCACCAGCGAAGCCTCCGTGACACCGCTGATATGCGGCGTGGCGAGAACCTTTGGATGGTTGCGCAACGGGTGATCGGCCGAGGGTGGCTCGCCCTCGAACACGTCTAGCCCGGCGCCGCCGATATGGCCGGATTCCAATGCCGCGGCCAGTGCCGTCTCGTCGATAATCCCGCCGCGTGCCGTGTTGATGACGAAGGCGCCCTGCGGCAGACGGGCCAAGGCCGCGCCGTCGATCAGATGATGGGTGGCAGGCGTCAGCGGGCAATGCACCGACAGCACGTCGCTGCCGGCCAGCAGGTCGCCCAGAGTCGGCACCAGCATGACACCACCTGTTCCAGCCCGTCCGCTTGGGGAATACGCGCTCACGACCATGCCGAAGGCGCGGGCCATGGGCGCCACCGCCTGGGCGATCTCGCCGAAGCCGAGCAGCCCCACGCGCAGGCCTTCGAGGTCGCGCACGCTGGCGGTCGGATGTCGCCAGCGCCCGGCGGCGATGGCGTCGCCGTGATGGCGCAGGTCCTTGGACAGCGCCAGGATCAGCGCCAGCGTGTGCTCGGCCACCGCCCGTGTGTTCGAGCCCGGCGCCCGCGTGACAAGGATTCCGCGCGACGATGCCGCCGCGATATCGACGTCATCCACGCCCACGCCGTGGCGCGCGATCACGCGCAGGTTTTTCGACGCATCCATCGCGGCCACGCTGACCGGCCCCTGACGCGTCAAGATCGCGTCAGCTTGGATTTGCGCCGTCAGCGCCGCCACATCCTCTGCGGAGGGATACGGACGCATATAGTGGATCACGCAGTTCGCGCGCTCGAGAATCTCGACCGCCGACGCCGCCAGGAAGCCGGATGTCATGATGACGTTGAACGGGCCAGGCATGGTGCTAATCCAGCGGCCCTTGCAACTGGCGCTCGTAGTGACGCAGGTATTTCTGCGTGACCAGCTCGGTCTTGACCACCACCGCCACGTCCGTGGTGTTGAATTGCGTGTCGATCACGGCGCCGTCGCCCACGAAGCCGCCGAGGCGCAGATAGCCTTTTACCAATGGCGGCAGTCGCGCCAGGGTGCGGCGCCCATCCAGCAAGGCGGGGTCGATGCGCTGCATCTCGACGAAGCGAGATTGCAGCGCACGGGGGCGGATCTCCGGCGGGGCAAGATGATGCGCATAGAGATAGGTGAGCTGGGCCGCGTTCTCGTCAGGGTCGATGCCGGGCAGGCTGGCGCAGCCGAACATCAGGTCGATGCCATGCAGGTTCACATAGGCGGCGATACCGCGCCACAGCAGTTGCATCGTGGCCCGGCCGCGATGGGCGCGGCCGACGCAGGACCGGCCAAGTTCCAGCAATGTGCCCGGAAACGCCAGGATGGTGGACAGGTCGTATTCGTCCGCCGAGTAGAACCGCCCGATGCGCGATGCGGCATTCTGGCGGATCAGGCGATAGGTGCCGACCACGGCTTCCGGCCCGGAGCCGATCATGTGGTCCACCACCAGAAGATGGTCGGCCACCGCGTCATAGGCGTCGATGTCCCGGTGCACGCGGGCGGTCACCGGGTCGGGGATGGCCCCCATTTCGTCATAGAACACCCGGTAGCGCAGCGCCTGGACGGCGTCGAGTTCCTCGGGCGTGGTGGCGATGCGCACGCCGAGATGGCCGCCGCGCAACTCGCCGAAATCGGTGGGGCGGGGCGCGTTGGGCCTCGCCTGCGTCTCGGGCTGGTCGCTACCGCTCATCGCTGGGCGCCGCGCAGACGGGGGGAGGGGGCCGCATCGACGTCGCGCACTGGGCGCGCCTTCACCGTGGCGCGGCCGCGTGTGGGGGCAGGCGGCTGCACGTCCGGCTTGCGGCCGAATAGCTCCAGCCTGGCGGACACCAGACGAAAGCCCAGACGGGCCGCGATCTCCTGCATCAGACGCTCGTGCTCCGGCTCCTCGAACTCGATCACACGGCCGGTGTCGACATCGATCATGTGATGGTGGTGGCCATGCTCGGTCGGCTCATAGCGGGCACGGCCGCCGCCGAAGTCGCGACGCTCCAGGATGCCCTTCTCCTCCAGCAGGCGCACCGTGCGATAAACCGTGGCGATGGAGATCCGGCTGTCGAGCGCCGTCGCACGACGGTAAAGCTCCTCCACGTCGGGATGGTCGCCCGGCTCGGACAGAACACGCGCGATGATACGGCGCTGGCCGGTCATTTTAAGACCTTTTTCGATGCACAGGCGCTCGATCCGGCTTTCCATCAGGCCCCAAAATCCCTTCGCACCGCCGACGCGTGCGAGATGCCAGCATTGGTTTGCGTTTTCACACGGCTGTCTGCCCGCCGTCGGTGCACCTGCCGTCGTGGACGGAAACCCACCGTCTCTCCCCCTGGCTGTCCGCCTGGCGGCCATCGGTGTGGCGTAGCCGATCTAGAGCCCATATGTCCAATCGTGCTCCCACCTTCGCAGGATGACCATGTCACAACCAGCAGCACAGCCAGACTTCGACGCGATGATCGATATCAGCGCAGATCTCTGCCCGATGACCTTCGTGCGCACCCGGCTGGCGCTGGACCGGATGAAGCCAGGGGATGTGCTGCTGGTGCGCTTGAAGGGTGTCGAGCCATTGGAGAACGTTCCGCGCACGGTTGTGTCGCAGGGGCATATGGTGCTGCACCGGCAGGACGGTGCCGATGGCGTGACGTCTTTGTGGGTGCGGCGGGGGTGATCATATCGGGCATTGCTCGACATCTGGGTCCAATCGCAGCACCAACGCATCGGCCCCGGCGCCATAATAACCTCGGCGGCGTGCTACCTGCTCGAAGCCTATCTTCGCGTAGAGCGCCCTTGCGGCCGTGTTGTCTTCTGCCACTTCCAACAGTATGCGGGTCGCACCTGCCGCGGCGGCCCGCGACCAGGCGGCGCGCAGCAGCATGCCGGCAAGACCCGCGCGCCGGCTGGCGGGTAGCACCGCCAGCGTCAGAATCTCCGCCTCGTCGGCGGCCACCCGCGCCAGAACGAAACCGCCGGGGACACCGCGGGCGCCGGCCAAAAAACCGAACGCGCCGGGCAGGGCGATCTGGAGCGCCATTGCGTCCGCCCCCCAACGCTCCTTTGCCGGAAAGCTGGCGGCGTGAATGGCGGCCATCACATGGTTATGCGCTGACGTCGCCTGGATCAGTTCTGCGGCGGCGTGGGCGCTCATCCGACGGGATGCGGTCGCAATCCGCCGGCGGGCAGCTTCGCCTCGGGCGCGTCCACATAGATCGGCATCGCGTCACGGGCCGGCAGTGCCCCCAGCAGGCGCCGCACGGCGACTTCTGCCACCGCCACGGCATGCGGAATTCGGGCACCGGTCAGCCGCACATCATATCCATGCCCGGCAAGGCGGGCCGCGACCGCGATTGCGGCGTCTCCGGCGATGGCGACGGGGCCTTCCGGCGTTGGCAGATCAGTCAACTGGAACGCCCGCAGATGGCCGGCGATGTCGAGAAACACGCGGCCCCGGCGGTTGTCGATGGCGGTCCACAAGGTGCGGCCGCCGAGTGCGCCGACCTCGGCGGCCAGCGCCTCCGCCACCGTCACGCCGATCACTGGGCAGATCCCGGCGGCCAGGCCGTGGGCAAGTGCGATGGCCGAGCGCAGGCCGGTGAAGCTGCCCGGCCCGATGGTCACGGCCACCGCGTCGAGAGGAACGCCTGACGCCAGTGATCGCAGCACTACCTCGGCCATGGGCGCCAGGATGGACTGCTGCCCGCGCGATGCGGCCTCCTCGCGACTGGCGACAGGCGCGCCATCCATCACCAACGCCACCGAGCAGCTTGCCAGGGCCGCATCCAAAGCCAGAATTAGCATGCGTGGAACCTAGCCCTTGGCTGTGCGGCGGCATAGTAGGGGAGGAACGCCGCAGAATTGCCCCCACCCAACGGAGCGCCCATGGAAAAAGTCCTGATCACCGCCGGACCCCACACGTTCACCGCCCGTCTCGAGGATGGGCTGGCGCCCAAGACATGCGCCAAATTCCGCAGCCTGATGCCGTATCGGGAGCGCATCATCCATGTGCGGTGGAGTGGCGAATCGTGCTGGATTCCATTGGGCGATCTGGATCTGGGACTGGGCTACGAGAACCACACCAGCTTTCCGGCGCCGGGCCAGATCCTGCTCTATCCCGGCGGCATCAGTGAAACCGAGATTCTGTTTCCGTATGGCAGCGTCTGCTTTGCCAGCAAGGTGGGCCAGTTGGCCGGCAATCACTTCCTGACCGTACTGGACAATCTGGAAAACATGTCCACGCTGGGCAAAATGACCTTGTGGCACGGCGCCCAGGATATCCTGTTCGAAATGGCCTGAAGCTCGGGGCCGCTCGGCACACGCCGCGCGGCCACGATTTGAGTCAGGCGAGAACGCAGGCCTCGTCGAACGAGAAGCGGGGCGAGCGGGGGAGCAGGCCGGACGCGTCGCCATGGCCCAGATTGATCAGGAAGTTGGATTTCCAGCCGTTCTCGGCAAAGAACGCGGCATCCACCTTGGCTTTGTCGAAGCCACTCATGGGCCCGCAATCCACCCCCATCGCGCGTGCGGCGATCATCAGATAGGCACCCTGCAACGTGCCGTTGCGGAAGGCGGTCTCCTGCGCCAGCGCGTCGTTGCCAGCGAACCAGGCGCGGGCATCGGCATGCGGAAACAGCATGGGCAGCTTGTCGTAGAACTTCGGATCATGCGCCACGATCACGACCACCGGGGCGGACATGGTCTTGTCCAGGTTGCCGGCCGACAGCGCCGGACGCAGCTTCTCGCGGCCTTCTGGCGTGCGGATGAACACGAAGCGGGCCGGCGAGCAGTTGGCGGAGGTGGGCCCCATCTTGAGAAGATCGAAGATGGCGTGCAGATCGGAGTCCGACACCGGCTGATCGGTCCATTTGTTGTGCGTGCGGGCGTTGGTGAACATCGCTTCGATGGCGGTGTGATCGATCATGGGCAATCCTTATGGTTCGATATCGAATTGCCGCTTGCCTACCGGCTTATCGGCACGCGATCAAGCTAGGGCGAACCGACCACGCGAGCGCCTGCACTCTAGTTAAGCGGGCACCTGCATTCTATTCACGCGAGCACCTGCTCGACACTCGTCACTTCCGGCACATAATGGCGCAGCATGTTCTCGATGCCGTGCTTCAGCGTGGCGGAGGAGGACGGGCAGCCGCTGCAGGCACCTTGCATGTGCAGGCGTACCACGCCGTCGCGGTAGCCGCGAAACACGATGTCGCCGCCGTCGGAGGCCACGGCCGGGCGCACCCGGGTGTCGAGCAGTTCCTTGATCTGCGCCACCACCTCGGCGTCCTCCGGGGACACGTCCTCATCAGCTGCGTCGTCATCGCCTTCGATCACCGGGCGGCCGGCCACGAAATGCTCCATGATCACGCCGAGCACCTGTGGACGCAGTGATGCCCAGCCGAGTTCGTCCGACTTCGTGACCGTGATGAAGTCGCCGCCGAGAAACACCCGGGCCACGCCGGGAAGCGCGAAGATCGCGGTCGCCAGGAGGCTGCGCCCAGCGGTTCCGGCGTTGGCGAAATCGGCGGTGCCGGCGCCCATTACGTCCTGGCCGGGCAGGAATTTCAACGTGGCGGGGTTTGGCGTGCCTTCGGTCTCGATGAACATGTTGTCTGTCCTGGGTTTGTCGCGCGGGCTTTGTGTAAGGAGCCTAGGGGTAGGGAACCAGTGCGGTCCTGTTTGCGAAACGTCGTCCCGAACGAGGCCAAGTGCAAGGGGCGGCTCGGCCCAAGCTGGCTGTTTCGGTGATGTGAAATTTCAGATCAGGCATGAACTGGCGCGCGGATGCGGTATTCTGGCCGCATGAAACGTCGAATACTTCTGGGCGGGCTGGCGTCCCTCCCGATGATCCGCATGGCACACGGCGCCGTCGCGCATCGTCTGACCATCCTGCACATGAACGACTTCCACAGCCGTCACGAGCCAGTGGACGGAAGGGCGCTCACCTGCAGGCCCGGCGCCAGGCCGGATTGCCTGGGCGGTGTGGCGCGGCTGGCAAGCGGGCTGTTCGCCGAAGGCGCGGCGGCGGAGGCGGCAGGGCGGGCGGTGCTGCTGGTCGATGCCGGCGACCAATTTCAGGGCAGCTTGTTCTACACCGCCTGGCACGGCGAGGTGGAACTGGCCGTGATGCACGCACTGGGCACCGAGGCGATGGCGGTCGGCAACCACGAATTCGATAACGGGCCTGAAACCCTGGGCGCCTTCGTGCGCAAGGCTCGCTTCCCGGTGCTGTCGGCCAATATCGATGCGTCCGGGGAGCCATTTCTGGCGGGGCTGCTGCGGCCCTGTGTGCTGCTGGACAAGTCTGGCCTCAAGGTGGGGCTGATCGGTGTGACGACGTTGCAGACCGCCATCACATCTTCACCGGGGCCGAATGTGACGTTCACTGATCCGGCTTCCGCCCTCGGCACCCAGGCTGCGGCTCTTCGGCAGGCTGGGGCCGGTCTGGTGGTGGCATTGTCGCATCTTGGCGCCGACGTCGATCAGAGCCTCGCCGGCCTTGTGCCGGGGGTGGACGTGTTCGTCGGCGGCCATTCCCACACCCTGTTGTCCGATAGCGAACCCGGCGCGTCAGGCCCCGCCCATGCGGTGTTCGACGGCAAGGCGGGCCGGGCCGTCGTTGTGCAGGCCGCTTGCTTCGGGCGCTATTTCGGCCGCCTGGATCTGGATATCGGCGACGACGGCACCGTGCTCGCCTATGGCGGCGACACGCGTCATGTGGGGCTGGATCTGCCGGAACATCCGGCCGTCGCCGCGATCGTTGCCTTCTATGCAGTGCAGCTCGATGCAGTGCGACGCAAGATTGTGGGCCACGCCGACCATGCCGTCGACATCGCCACCTGTCGGATCGGCGAATGTGCGCTGGGCAGCTACGTGGCCGAGGCGATGCTGTCGGCGGTGCAGGGGACTCAAATCGCGATCACCAATGGCGGCGGGCTGCGCACCGGGCTTCCCGCCGGGGAACTGACCCTGGGGGACGTGCTGAGCGTGCTGCCCTACGGCAATTCCGTCGCCAGCCTGAAGCTGCGCGGCAGCGACGTGGCCACGGCATTGGCGAACGGGGTTGCGCGCGCGGGCGCCGGCGGTTTCCCGCAGGTGGCCGGCCTACGCCTGACTTGGCGCCCGCTGGCACCGGCGGCGGAGCGTCTGGGCCACGTTGAGATCCGCGGCGCCGACGGTCGCTTCGAGCCGCTCGACCCGGACCGGATCTACAGCGTGGTGACCAATAATTTCATGCGCACCGGCGGCGACGGCTACGTGGTTTTCCGCGACAGAGCGATCGATGCCTACGATTCCGGCCCCGGTCTTGACGAGGTGGTGGCAGCGGCGATCGGCCGAACCGGATCATTAAAGCTGCGAACCGACGGGCGGATTGGCGTCGACTGAGAAATGACGGTCACAAGGCGGCATGTTCGACATCCAGCATGGCGGTTCAGTTGTGGCAGGCGGTCTGCCCCTACCGCCACGCGGCGAGCCGCTGGGCCGCCTCCGCCATGTCTGCCTCAGGTCCGCAATAGCTGAAGCGCACGAAGCGATTGCCCCGCGCGCGGTCGAAATCTACGCCGGGTGAGGCCGCGATCCCGGCCTCGGCCAGCATGCGGCGGCAGAATTCCTGGCTGTCGTTCGTCCGGTCTGACACATCGGCATACAGATAGAACGCGCCCTCCGC
>JAYTHH010000366.1:0-10935 GCA_043732745.1 Rhodospirillales bacterium | reverse complement strand
CAACGCGTTCTTCACCGAGAACGCGCTTGGCGCCCGCCGTGCCTTCCCCAGCCTGGCGCGGATGGAGCGCGAGGTGATCGGCATGGGCCTCGATCTGTTCCACGCGCCCACAGGCGCGGCTGGGAACATGACCTCCGGCGGCACCGAAAGCATCGTCATGGCGGTCAAGGCATGCCGGGACTGGAACCGCGCCCAACGCGCCAACCCGCAGTTCCGCGGCACCATCCTCGCCTGCGAGACCGCGCATCCGGCGTTCGACAAGGCCGCCGCCCTGATGGACCTGCCGGTACGCCGCATTCCCGCAGGCCCCGACCACCGCGCCGATATCGCCGCCATGGCCGAAGCAATCGACGAACACACGATGATGCTCGTGGGCTCCGCCCCCTGCTTCCCGTTCGGCGTGATCGACGATCTCGCAGCGCTCTCCGACCTCGCGCTGCAGCACGGCATCTGGCTGCATTCGGATGCCTGCGTCGGCGGCTGGATGGCGCCGTTCGCCGCCGAGATCGGCCGCGCCATTCTGCGTTTCGATCTGGGGCTGCCCGGCGTGATGTCACTGTCGGCGGATCTGCACAAATTTGGCTTCTGCCCAAAGCCGGCCTCGGCCGTGTTTTACGCCCGGGCCGACCTGCACGCCTTTCAAGAGCTACGCTTCGACGTCTGGCCCAGCGGCCCGCTCGGCACCGACACGTTGGTGGGCACCCGCGCCGGCGGCGCAGTGGCGGCCTCCTGGGCGGTGCTGCGCTATCTCGGCCGCGAAGGCTACCGCCAGATCGCGAAAGACGTTTTGGCGATGCGCGACGCCTACATCGAAGGCCTCTGCGCCATACCGGGCATGACCATCCGCGGCACGCCCGAACTCGCCGTCATCGCCTTCGGCTGCGACGATATCGACATGGGCCAGGTCGCCCAACTGATGTCCGACCGCGGCTGGGTGCCCGGCATGGTGCGCACACCCGCAAGCCTGCACATGATGATGTCGCTGCATCACGCAGCCGCCCGCGAAACCTACGTGACGGATGTCGCGAACTGTGTGGCCGCGGTGCGGGCATGGTCGAACGCCGCTTCGATGCAGGCGAGCTACGCATGAAGCGGGTTCTGCTGGCGGCAATCATGCACGAGGCCAACAGCTTCGCCCGCACGCCCGCGCCACCTGCGGTGGCAGCAACCTGTACGGCTGCACCTGCGACACGCTGATGGAGCAGTATCGCGCGGCATTCTTCGACGCCGCCACGCAAAGCGACCGCATGAAAGCCATCGAGGCGGTGCAGACGCGCTATTTCGAGGTGGCGCCTTATGTCAGCACCGGTATTTTCCTTCGTCAGGTTGCCTAACGCGCCAACATCACCGGGGTGTTGAAAACGCCCTACCCAGTGATGTGGAACATCAGCAAGGCGAATTAATCGGGGCGCGGGCCGGAGCGGGTCAGTAGCGGCAGACCGAGCATGGAAGACAGTGGAAACTCATTTTTGGAAAGCTGCGGAAAGCCGAACAGGCCAGAAAAGATCGACTGGTTGTCGCTCAACAGCTTCAGGCCCAACATCGAAGAAAACGGAAACTCCCGCTTGGACAGGAGCGACAGGCCGAAGGATTTGGTCTTCTCCGGATTGTCTTTCAGCAGCAGCGGCAGTCCCAGCAGGGTCGAAAACGGGAATGGGTTACTGAGCAGAAGCGGGAATCGGAAATTGAACCATAACCGGGTGGTCTCATCCGCCACATAACCTTCGTAGTGCACCTCCGAGAGCCCCGAATTGTTCGGCTGGTGCCGATTCAACACCGCTGTCGCCAGCTTGACGGTGCCCAACGGCGTCTCCACGATCACCAAGGAACGGCCATCACGGATCGCCTCGGCGGTGCTTTCGGCGCGGGACGCTGAGATCCCCTGCGCGCGCAGCGAAGTGACCGTCATGTCCGCCGACTGCGGCGACACCACAGACACGCTGCCATCCCGAAATCCGACTTTTTTCAGCTCGGCAGCGGCGTCCAAAGCGGTGGCATGCGTGTTGAAAAGTGAAGAGATTGACATGGGTGCTTCCATCCAGTGCGTGGCTCAGGTTGATCTTCGTCAGCTTATGGGTCGACGCGCTGACGACGGTGCCATAAGAACAGGAAAGCTTCTAGACCCCGCTGAATATGCTAACGCATCATCTGGTCAAGGCGTTGCACCTGCCTCACGCAGTATGCTCGCTATTTGCCCCTACTTTACGGCGACACCAGCGAAACAAATCCAGCTAGCCCAGATTCATCAGGTTGGTGGAAACGGGGACAAGTCGCTGATTTGATGTAATATTCGGATGTTGCCCCTAATCCCATCCGATCCCGGAGCGCCGTATACGCTGTCCTCACTTTTACGCCTGTATTGCCGGGACTGTCACCGATCTGCGGCAAGGCCATCGTTGCGCGCTTCGACGGCGCATTTATGTCCTCCAATGGCGGTCTGCTGGTGCTTCGCGAGGTAGAGCAACTTCTCGGTGCCGCCTCCATGAGGAGCTTCGAAGCCATCTGAACAGCTTCGTCGAAGCCTAGAAATTCGGGCACGACTGAAGACCCTCAAGGGCTAAACACTTTACGAAGTTATCAGCAAGATATGGATAAAAGAGCCCGAGCATTTCTGGATCGAACCAACCCATCAAATGCCGAGACCAAACTGAACATCTAGACCCGCGGCCGACCGCCCAGCCTGCCGGCCCAGCGTCACCGCGGTCAACAAGCCGTTTCCCGAAAGATAGCCGGCCGCCATGGCACCGGACACCCCGCAGGCTGCGCCGCCGGCTGCAAGCAGGTTCGGCAATGCTGTGCCGTCCGCGCGTCGCACCCGCCCGTCCGGCGAGACAACCAACCCACCCTGGGTATGAAACAACGCACCCGTCACCCGCACCGCGCAATAGGGCGGATGCAACGGCCGCACATCAGCAAAATCCCGGCCAAATCGATCGCGCCCCGCCGACTGTTTGAGGGCCTCCACCTCGCGCAGGCTTCTGGTGAACGCCGCTTCCGGTAGCTTCATCAACCGCGCCAGCGCCACCGGATCATCGGAGACGAGAATCACGCCCTGCGCCTCCGCCTGGCGGAAATCCTCGAATTGCCGCGCAATCCCCGCGATGCGGCGGTCGAACACCGACCACGCGATGCCGCCTTGCTGCTCCAGCACGGGTTGTGCGGCTTCGGAATAGCCGCGGCTTTCGTCGTGAAACCGCACCCCGTCGGCATTCACCTGAAACCCACCCTCCGTAATGGTCGCCCAAGTGATGAGAATGCCGATCGGATGCGCGACGGAGCCATGGCCCTGATGGCCTGCCAGATCCCGCGTGGCGGCGCCAAGGCTTTGCCCCCACAGCACCGCGTCACCGGTGTTGCCGGGATGGCCGAAATACAGCGCATCCGCCATGCCAGGCAGATGTCGCGCCACCAGCGCAGGATTACCGCCATAGCCATTGCAGGCCAGCACCAGACTGCTGCACCCGATGCGCTCCTGGCTACCATCCGGCCGCTCCACCAGAACCCCGTGCACGCGGCCCTCAGAATCGGCGGCCAAAGCCGTCACGCGGGCATTGCACAGGATGGTCACGCCGCAGCGCTCGGCGGCCTCCCGCAACGCGCCGATCAACTCGGCGCCGGCCCTGCTGGGCAGGCCGTGCATGCGGCAGGCGCCATGTCCGGGATAGCGAAAATCGGCCAGCACGGAAAACGCAAGGCCATACCGATCTGCCAGCCACTCCAACGCCGGCGCCGCCTCGCTGGCCACCATGGCCACCAATGCCGCCTCCGGCGCGCCATGCGCCTTGGCCAGGATGTCGGCAGCAAACGCGGCGGGATCGTCGACGATGCCCAGCGCCCGTTGCCAACGTGTCCCAGCGGCGGGCACCAGGCCGGCCGACAGAGCGGTGGAGCCCATGGGAACAGCATCGCGCTCGATCACCAGCACCTCGGCGCCCACCTCGGTCGCGGCAAGTGCTGCAATCAAGCCGGCCGCCCCGGCGCCCACGATCACCACCGGCAGGGTGAAATCCGGCTCGAACCCCGCGACATCCAGCAACGTCATGCAGGCAACATCCGCATGGCGTCCGCGATCGACATCACCGGGCACAGCGCACGCAGCGAGGCGACGGTGGCGTCGTGCGTAGCAGGGGAAAACGCCGCACAACCGTCTTCCAGCAAGGTCACCTCGAAATCGCGCACATGCGCGTCCCGCAGGGTGGACGCCACACCCCCATTGGTGACGATCCCCGCAACCAGCAACGCGCGGATGCCGCTGCGGCGCAGCACCCATTCCAGGCGCGTGTCGAAAAACGCCGAATACGCGATCTTTTCCACGGCGAGATCTATCGGCTGCAATTCATCGACCATCGCATGACCCCAGGCGCCAGGCTGAAAATCGCCCTTGGCCAGAAACGGCCGCAGGCTTTGCAGATGCTGCGAGATCATCGGCGCCCCAGCGCGGCCTGGCACCAGGGTGAACTGCGTCGCCACGATCCAGCTGCCGGCTTGGCGCATCGCATCGGCCAGGGGACGCAGGCGCGCGGGCAGGGCTGCAATCTCGGGCGATGACTGCCCGGCGCGGCCATAGGCGCCGTTTGGGTGGATGAAATCGTTCTGCAAGTCGCACAGCAGAAGCGCGGTCTCGTGGGGGCGAATGGAATGGTCGGTCATGTCACAGTCCCAGATAGGCGCGGCGCAAGGCGGGGTCGGCGGCGAGATCGCCAGCATTGCCCTCGATGCTGCACTGGCCGTTTTCAAGGATATAGGCATATCCAGCGATATCGAGCGATTGCACCACGTTCTGCTCTACCAGCATGATGGCCAGCCCCTCGGCATTCAGCGTGCGGATAAGGGCGAACATCTCCTCCACCAGCAACGGCGACAGGCCCAGCGAAGGTTCGTCCAGGATCAGCAGGCGCGGCTCCGCCATCAGCCCGCGCCCGATCGCCAGCATCTGCTGCTCCCCGCCGGACAAGGTGCCGGCCATCTGGCCGATACGGTCGAGCAGGCGGGGAAAGATGGCGAATACCCGATCAAGATTGGCGCTGCGGTGCCTGCGCGCACGGCGGTAGCTGCCAAGTTCGAGATTCTCCCGCACGCTCATTGTGGGGAAGATCTTGCGTCCCTCCGGCACATGGATCAGGCCGCGTGCCACGATGTCGGCCGGCGGTGCACGGTGTAGGACGGATCCGTCGAAACGGATTTGTCCAGACCAAATCGGCAACAAACCGGATAGTGCCTTGTTGAGCGTAGTTTTTCCGACGCCATTGGCGCCCAGCACGGCCACGATCTGGCCAGGTTTTACGGATAGATCGAGCCCTCGGATGATCTCGGTCTCGCCGTAGCCGGTGCGCAGGCCGGTAATCTCAAGCATGGTCCCGCATCCGCCCGGCCGCGCCATGGCCGAGATAGGCCTCGATCACCAGCGGATCGACGCAGATCGCCTGCGGCATACCCTCGGCGATCATGCGGCCCTGCGCCAGGACATAGACGTGCTCACAAAGGTTCATCACCGCCTGCATCACGTGCTCGATCATCAGGATCGTCACGCCCTCGGCGCGGATGGCCTGGATCAAGGGAATAATGTCGCGAATTTCGGACGGATTAAGCCCCGCCAGCACCTCGTCGAGCAGCAGCAGCCGCGGGCCGGTCGCGAGTGCCCGCGCCAGCTCCAGGCGCTTACGACCCGCGACAGTGAGGGAGGACGCGGGTTGATCGAGCATCCCGCCCAATCCCAGACGTCGCGCAATGTCGGTGGCGATCCGTGTGGCGTCGGCACGCCTGGAATGACGCAGATAAGCGCCCACGACAATGTTCTCGACCACCGATAACCCCGCAAAAGGCTGGACAATCTGAAACGTGCGGGCGATGCCGGCCTGGGCGCGGCGGTGGGGCGGTTCGCCGGTGAGATCGGCGCCGTAGTAGTGGATGCGCCCGGCGGTAGGCGGGATGAAGCCGGAGATTACGCCGAATAGGGTGGTTTTGCCGGCGCCGTTGGGACCGATCAGGCCGACGATGGCGCCTTCGGCCACCGACAGCGACGCACCGTCCACCGCAAGCAATCCGCCGAAGCGCTTGGAGACGCCTTGGACGCGCAGTAGGGTCATGCGCGCGCTCGCAGACGGGCCGATAGCGATTTCCAGACGCCTGCAATTCCGGTCGGTGCGAAGGCGGTAGCAGCGACGAGGATGAGGCCGAACAGCACCAGGTCGATGCCAGTGATGCGGCCAGCCAGCAGCCGCGTGCCCTCGCCGAGCGCATGCAGTGTCAGCGCACCGATGATCGGGCCGGCCGGCGTGGCGATGCCACCCACAATCACCGCCAACAGCGATTCGACGGAGATCCAGCTTCCATAGGCGATGTTCGAATCGAGGTAGAGAAAATACTGGGCATAAAGACACCCCGCGGCGGCCGTCACCGCACCTGACAAGGCGATGGCGCGCAGCTTCGTGGCCAGCACGTCGATCCCTAGCGCTTGAGCCGCGTCTTCGTTCTCACGCACCGCGGCGAACTGCGCGCCGAGCCGCGAGCGGGACAGCCATGTGGTCAGAGCCAGTACCAGCAGCACGCACGCCAGAGCGATGAGGCAGAACACGCCACGGCTGGAAAACTGAAAGTTTGATGCGCTTACGTCAAGTTTCAGTAACAACCCCGTGCCACCGCCGGTGATCGACGTGGCGTTGGCGACGATACGCAGCACCTCGGCAAAAGCCAGGGTGATCAGGGCGAAATAGGAGCCGCGCAATCCGGCGCAAAAGCTCAGCCACCCGATCACGCCCCCGATGCCAGCGCCGGCGGCGATCCCGATGCCGGCGCCAGCCCAGGCATTGACGCCGTAGCGGCTTTGCAGCACGGCGGACACATAGGCGCCAGTGCCGAAGAACGCAGCGTGGCCAAAGGAGAATTGCCCGCAATAGCCGCCCAGCAAGTTCCAGCCCTGCGCTGCCAGGGCCACGATCAGCGCCGTGACGACGAAGTTGATGCTGGTGTTCTGACCAAACAGCGCCACGCCCACCAGGGCCAGCAGCAGGGCCGCCATGGCCACAACTGATGACGCCTTCACGCCCGCGCCCCGAACAACCCTGCCGGGCGAAGCAAGAGAACAAGAATGAAAATCACGAAGATGCCGGCCTGGCCGAGGCTTTCGCCCAGCAGCAGCCCGCCGAGGCTTTCGACCACGCCGATCAGCAGACCGCCCAGCAAGGCGCCGGCCACCGAGCCCATGCCGCCCAGCACCACGATGGTGAAAGCCACCAGCACGAACGCGTTGCCCACCCTCGGCGTGACATAGAAGGTCGGCATCAACAGCCCCGCCGCCACCGCGAGGCAGGCGCAGCCGATCCCGAAGGTCAGCGCGTAGATATGCCTCACATCGATCCCCATGAGGCTGGCGCCCATCTTCTCCTTCGCCACCGCGCGGATCGCCTTGCCGGCATCGGTCAGCCGCAGCAGCATCCACAACAGCAGGGCCACGATAACGGCCACCGCGAAGCCAATCAGCCGCGGCCGCGACAGTAGCATCGGCCCCAGCTCCACCACGTCGAACGCAGCATTACCGGACAATGTTCGTGTGTCCGACGTGAAGGCCGCCAACAGGCCGTTCTCGATGGCGATGGACAGGCCGAGTGTCACCAGCAGCGTGTTTGTATCATCACTCCGGCTGGCAGGCCCGATGACAAAACGCTGCAGCGCATAGCCCAGGCCAAGGAAGATCAGCGCCAGCGGCACGATCGCCACATAAACGTTGATGCCCAAAAGTTCACTCGCCGCCCACACCGCGAACATGGCGCAGGTGAGCAGCGCGCCGTGGGCGAAGTTGATGATATGCAGCACGCCGTAAACCAGCGTGAGGCCGAGTGCCACCAGGGCATAGACCGCCCCGGTGAGCATCCCGTTCACCATCGCCTCAGCGATGATCGCTGGTGTATACACCCGAAATCGCTAGGCTGGCACTGGGAAGATCGGCTTTGCGCTGGCGAACGATGAAGGGAAGATCACCTTGATGTCGCCATCCTGCACCTGCAGGTTCACCGGAATGGCACCCTGATTCTGGCCACCCACGAACTTCGTGGCGTTGTAAGGCATGATGTGGCCGGCGAAGGTGGAACTGCCCAGGGCCGTGATGATCTTGCCGCGATCTGCGGCGCCCGCACGCTCGATGGCATCTGCCACCAGTCCCACGCACGAGTAGTTCAACGGCACGTTGTAGGCCATGAACTTGCCCGCGGCCTCCACCTGCTTCTTCACCGACAGCGCCAACGGGTTGGTGGGGTGGAACCAGTGGTTGCAGTCCATCACCAGATTGGCGGCGTCCGGGAATTCCTTCACGAAGCGATAGTTGGACGCAGCCCCGTTCAGCACCGCGTAGATGCCCTTCGGCCGGATGCGCTGCTGCTGCATGGTGCGCGCCAGCAGCACAAACTCGTTGTAGTAGCTTGAAGGGATCACAAGGTCCGGGTTCAGCGCGCGGATGCGCAGTGCCACGTTGGCCATGTCGCGCGATGGCGTGGGGTGCGGGATGGTCTCCAGCACCTCCAGACCGATCTTTGGCAGTTCGGCGTTCATCAGCTTGGCGAGGCCGGCGCCGAACAGGCCGTCCTCATGCACCAGTACCACCGTCTTGACCGGCTTGCCGCTGGCCGCGATCAGCGCCGCGAGATTGGCGATGGCCACCGAGGTGAAACTGCCGAAGCCCGGCGCGAAGCGGAACGTGTTGGCCAGCCCGCGCGAGACGATGCTGTCGGCCACGCCCACGTCCACGATATACGGAAGGTCGTAGCGCGAAGCGGCCTGGCTGGCGGCGAGGCAGATGGGGCTTGCGAAGCCGCCCACGATGGCGGACACGCCCTCGGCCTGCAGCCGCTCCACCTCCTGCGTCGCGGCCTCGGGGTTGGAGCGTGCGTCGGCGAAGACCATTTCGATCTTGGCCCCGCCCATCGACTTGATGCCGCCGCCGGCGTTGATGGCGTCGATCGCCAATGTGGCACCAAGGCGGCCGAGCTCACCGTCCTGCGCCAAGGCACCCGTCACGGGCTGGAGGATGCCGATTTTGACAGCAGCCGACTGGGCGCGGAGGACGCGCGGGGCGGCCAGCACGAAGACGGCGGCGGCGGCCCGCAATGCTGCGCGGCGACCGATGGAATGCGATGTCAGCACGGCGCTCTCCCGGAATAAATATGTGAGGCGATTGGAAACGTGCCGACAGGTTGCGTCAACCCGGCGCGCGTGGCCATCTTCGGCTCGCTGGTTGGGCAACAGGGAGACTTTGGGTGGCTGGGCAGACGCTGTTCGACAAGGTTTGGAACCAGCACGCAGTAGTGACCCGCGAGGACGGCCAGGTGCTGCTGTGGATCGACCGGCATTTCGTGCATGAGGGCTCCCACCACGCCTTCGCCAAATTGCGCCAGCGCGGCGCCTCTACCGCGCGGCCGGACCTGACCTTCGGCGTGGCCGATCATTACGTGCCCACCCGCAACCGCCTGGCGCCGATCGGCGATGCCGCCATCAGCCGCATGGTCACGCAGCTTTCGGACAACACAGCCACCCATCACGTGCGCCTGTTCGGCCTGGACGATCCGGCCCAGGGCATCGTGCATGTGGTGGGGCCGGAACAGGGGCTGACCTTGCCAGGCCTCAGCATCGTGTGCGGTGACAGCCACACCTCCACCCACGGCGCCTTCGGGGCGCTGGCGTTCGGCATCGGCGCGTCGGACGTGGCACATGTGCTGATGACACAGACGCTGTGGCAGAAGCGACCGCAGCGCATGCGTCTTTCCATCGATGGCCATCTGGGCCTCGGCGTTTCGGCCAAGGATCTCGCGCTGCACATCATCGCCGCCATCGGGGTGGACGGCGCGCAGGGCCACGCTGTCGAGTTCGCCGGCACCGCTATAAAGACCCTGTCGATGGAGGGCCGCATGACCTTGTGCAATATGGCCATCGAGGCCGGCGCCAAATGCGCCATGGTGGCACCCGATGCCACCACGCTGGCCTATCTCGCAGGCCGTCCGTTCGCACCCAAAGGCGCCGATCTGGACCGCGCGGCCGCCGCCTGGGCCAGGCTCATCACCGACACCGACGCCGTGTTCGACCGCGAACATCAGCTCGACGCATCGGACATCGCCCCCACCCTCACCTGGGGCACCAGCCCGGAGGACGCGCTGCCGATCACCGCCTCCCTGCCCGACCCCGCTTTGGAACAAGACGCCGGCCGTGCCGCCCATATCGCCGAGGCACTCGCCTATATGGGCCTGTCCGCCGGCCAGCGCCTGACCGACACACGGGTGGACCGCGTGTTCATCGGCTCCTGCACCAACAGCCGCATCGAGGATCTGCGCCAGGCCGCCGCCGTGCTGGCGGGGCGGCACGCACGCATCCCCGGCTTGGTGTCGCCGGGATCGTCGCTGGTTAAGGCACAGGCCGAGCGCGAGGGGCTGGACGTGGTGTTTCGCACCGCCGGGCTGGAATGGGCCGACAGCGGCTGCTCCATGTGCGTGGCCATGAACGGCGATCACGCGGAACCCGGGCAGCGCTGCGCGTCCACCACCAACCGCAATTTCAGGGGCCGCCAGGGGCCGGGATCGCGGACCCATCTGATGTCGCCGGCGACGGCCGCCGCCACCGCCGTAACCGGGTTCCTGACGGATGTGCGCACATTGCCGGAGATGCGCTGATGGACGCGTTCACCCAACTCGAAGCCATCGCCGTGCCGTTGCCCTACAGCAGCATCGACACCGACCAACTCATCCCCGCCCGCTTCATGAGCCGACCGCGCGCGCAGGGTTATGGCGATCTCCTGTTGCACGACCTGCGCACAGAACCGGGCTTCCCGCTCGACGACCCCGCCTATGCCGGCGCACGAATTATCGTCGCCCGACGGAATTTCGGCGGCGGATCCTCGCGGGAGGCAGCGGTGTACGCGCTGGTCGATGCCGGCATAAGCTGCGTCATCGCCCC
>JAYTHH010000365.1:0-3371 GCA_043732745.1 Rhodospirillales bacterium | reverse complement strand
CGCTCGGCGCGGGGGATGCCCTGGGCTTCAAGGCCGAGTTCGACGTTCTCCTGCACGGTGAGCCAGGGGAAGAGTGCGAAGCTTTGGAACACCATGGCGACGCCGTCTGCGGGGCCGTGGAGGTCTTTGCCGCGCCATTTCACCTGGCCGGCGGTGGGGGTGAGCAGGCCGGAGACGATGCGGAGCAGGGTGGATTTGCCGGAACCGGAGCGGCCGAGCAGGGCCACGATCTCACCGCTGGCCAAGGTGAGATTGACGTCGTCCAGCACCAGCAGGTCGGACGTGCTGTCCTTGTGGTAGGATTGCCGGCAGCCGCGGATTTCCACGAGCGGGGTTTTGGGGTTCAGACCGTCCATTGGAAATTTCCCAGGATCAAAGAGTGGGGGGATCAAAGAGTGAGGCGGCGGGTGGCGAAGGCGTAGAGGGGCCGCCAGACTACGCGGTTGAAGCTGAGTACAAAAAGCGACATCACGGCGACGCCGAGGACGACGTGGGCGAAATTCCCTTCGTCCGTCGCTTTGGCAATGTAGGCACCGAGGCCGTGGGCCTGGAGTTTGGTGTCTCCCCAGCTTGCGACTTCGGCGACGATGGCGGCGTTCCAGGAGCCGCCGGACGCGGTGATGGCACCGGTGACATAGTAAGGAAAGATGCCGGGGAGGATGACGCGGCGCCACCAGAGGAAGCCGCCGACGCGGAAGTTGAGCGCTGCCTCCTGCAGGTCCGACGGGAAGGCGGAGGCGCCGGCGATGATGTTGAACAGGATGTACCACTGGGTGCCGAGGATCATCAGCGGCGTGAGCCAGATGTCGGAATTGCCGTGGAAGCGGACGATGAGGATGACGAAGACCGGGAAGAACAGGTTGGCCGGGAAGGCGGCGGCGAACTGCACTACCACCTGCACGCGTTGCGACCAGGCGGGCCTGAGGCCAATCCAGACGCCGATCGGAACCCAGAGGAGGGTGGCCAGCGCGATCAGCACGATCACGCGCAGCATGGTGATAAGGCCGAGGCCGAGAGTTTCGAGAAGATCGGACATGCCGACATCGTGGAGGATGACGTAGGAGACGATGGACCACACCGCCAGCGCTGCCACCAACGCGGAGACGGCGATGAACACTGTGTCGCCGACGCGGGAACTGCGTGGCGCCCGGGCTGCGCGCCGGGCTGTTGGCAGTTCCATCCGCAGCCTTCCGATGACGCCGAACGCGTTGGAAATCGCGTCGCCGGCGAGGCTGAGCACCCGGGTGCGGCGCAGGAGTTTCAGCACCCAGGGGTCTTCGGGGGCGATGGTGGCGATCAATTCGACGCGGAATTTGGCGGACCAGGCGACGAGCGGGCGGAATAGCAACTGGTCGTAGGCGAGGATGACC
The DNA here is from genome assembly GCA_043732745.1 of Rhodospirillales bacterium. Lineage (GTDB taxonomy): Bacteria > Pseudomonadota > Alphaproteobacteria > Acetobacterales > Acetobacteraceae > CAIQQQ01. The sequence goes on along the minus strand of JAYTHH010000365.1, from coordinate 2,001 downwards.
ACGAACATCGCCAGGATGGCCCACCAGATGGCGCCCATGTTGCGTTGGTCCAGCGCCACGGCGACGTAGCTGCCGATGCCGGGCAGTTTCCAGCTTTGGTCGCCGATGGTGATGGCTTCGGAGGCGACGACGAAGAACCAGCCGCCGGACATCGACAGCATCATGTTCCACACGAGGCCGGGCATGGCGAAGGGCACTTCCAGCTTCCAGAAGCGCTGCCAGCCGGACAGGCGATAGGCGCGGGTGGCTTCCACGAGGTCGTTCGGAAGTGTGGTCAGCGACTGATACATGGAGAACGCCATGTTCCAGGCCTGGCTGGTAAACACGGCGAAGATCGCCGCGAGTTCAAGCCCCGCGACGCGGCCGGGGAACAGGCTCATGAAGAAGGCGGTGGTGAACGTCAGAAAACCAAGGATGGGCACGGATTGCAGGATGTCGAGGATCGGCACCAGCACTAGGCCGGCACGCCTGCTTTTGGCGGCGAGTGGCGCGAAGGTGAAGGTGAACACCAGGGACGCCGCGAGGGCTGCGAACATGCGCATGGTGGTGCGCAGCGCGTATTTTGGCAGGTTGGCAGGGTCGAGCGTGACCACTGTGGCGTTCGGTGCATCAATCGGCTTGAAGGTTTCGGGCGTGACCTGAACCAGCGCCAGAATGCCGGCGAAGACGCAGGCGATGGCCAGCACGTCCCACGCATTGGGCACGCGGCGACCGGCGGTCAGAGAGGCTGGAACGGCTGTCGGCATGGGGAATGACCTGGAAAAGAGCGGCGCCGGTCGCGGCGCGGAGGCAACGAGAATGCTTGTGATTCAATCCCTATAGAGTGTCCGGCTTCGATGGCGTGGCAATTTCGTGAATTGGCGCCGTTGCGTGCACGCCGGTGCTGCCGAAGCCGCCGATACCGCGCTGGGTGGCGTCAAGGATTTCGACCTTCTGCCACACCGCGCGCAGCACCGGCGCCAGCACGGCTTGGGCGATGCGCATGTCGCGCGTGACGACGAAGGGGGCGTTTCCGGCATTGAGCAGGATGATGCCGATTTCGCCGCGAGAATCTGAATTTATGACAAACATATAGGTGAACCCTGTGGACCATGATAATATCTTACCATTTTGTGGGGTGAGGCCAGCGGTGGTGGGAAGAGCCGCCCTGCCGTCCCCACTTTCCATAGTTGGGATGTCCTCATAAGACCTTTTGAAACTAGATAATACGAGTGTCGACTCCGCTTTCGTTCGTACGGTGAGGGAGCTGAAGCGCGGCTTTCAACGCGGATTTGGAGTGCTTGGGTCCCGCTCGTTATACGAGAAGTGCTGTTTATAGCGCTGATGCTAAAAGCCGACCGGATGGTCACTGAAGCTTTTCGATATGAGCGCCACGCGACACCTAAGACGATTTGACCCCACGAATCACTGCGACCCCCATCTCCAATTCCCGCGTCGGGGCCAGGAACTTGATCCCGTGCTTCAGCAGTACGTCCATCGGGGCCGACATGGTCTCGACCCTCATGCTAGATGCGCCGGCCTCGTAGCGTGACAAGCTGCTTCTGTCGATCTGAGCCATAGCCGCCAAGTCGCGTTGAGACAGGCCTGTGAGCGTCCTCGCAGCGGCGAGGAGCTTCGGAGGCGGCAGCTGCGCGGAGCAAGGATCAAGAATTTCTCGCACGGGCTAAAGTGTTGACCGGAAATAATCGTGGACGGTCTAGGAGGAAATCTTTGAACGCACTTAATGGAGGCGCAAGACCATCCAACGGAGGCTTTTTTTTGTTGATGGAGGGTGGGCGATGGCGAGAGATTGCGCCCATGCACGCCCAGTCACTCCTCAGCCGATTCGCAAGTTCTCCCCTCCGTCCCAGTTCCCGGGATCTAGTAGGAGAGCTCAACGATGTAGCCGTCCTGGCTATCGACGGCTTGGCCCTTCTGGAGGATCGTCCGTTCCCCCGGGAAATTGCCTTAGCTTTCTGGGGCGACAGACAGGATCTCGCATGGCGTGTGCGGCCGGAGGCG
>JAYTHH010000364.1:0-11001 GCA_043732745.1 Rhodospirillales bacterium | reverse complement strand
CGCCCTGATCGCGCAGCACCACGTACCTCGCGTCGAGATCGGTGACCTCGGCGTCGCGTCATATCTTGAGCTGCTTGTTGACGCTCTCGCGGGTGCTTATGGGGTTTTGCGGGTCCTGCTAGAGTATCCATCCAAAAAGCTCTAGGCGAGGCCCCAGAATCGCGCGATCTCTCGCGCCGCCGACAATCCGCCGTCATTCGCCGTGGGATAGATATGGCCCATGCCTGCAATCACCCAGCTTTCCACCATCGGCGGCTCACCGGCGCGGCCCCAGCTTTGGTGCGTGACCCCCGGCTGCGATGCGGCTCGTGTGGCGGTGGGCCGCAGCGCCAGAAGCTCGGTCCATTGCTGCGCCAGATGCGTGCTGTTGCGCGGTGCCACCACCGTGTCGGCGTCGCCCGACCAGATCGATAGCCGAGGCCACGGCCCGGCATAGCCGATGGGCGCCAGGGCGCGGGCACGGGCCATCCAGTCGGTGGCCGACAGTTCGCCGCCGTGGCCGGCCATGCGGGTCATGGCGCCCACAATGCCGCGGGCGGCACCGGCCGGCAGGCCCGCCACCACGCCGCCGCCGGCGAACATGTCCGGATAGGCGGCCAGCAGACACGATGTCATGGCGGCGCCGGCCGACAGGCCGGTGACGAACACCCGCGTCGGGTCGCAGCGATGCGCCTTGATCGTCGCGTGCACCATGGCCGCGATCGAGCCCGCTTCACCGAGGTTGCGCCCGGTGTCAGCGGGACGAAACCAGTTGAAGCAACGCTGCCGATTGTTATCCTCAGATTGCCCGGGCATCAGCAGGACGAACCCCTCGCTGTCAGCCAGCCGGCGCCATCCGGTCAGGGTGGCGAAGCTTTCCGGGGCCTGGCCGCAGCCATGCAGCAGCACCACGAGCGGGGCGCCCTTGCCGGCGCTGGCGGGCACATGGGTGTGCATCTCCAGGCCGCCGGGATTGGGGCTGAACAGGACCGGACCCGTCACCGGCTTGCGGATAGCCACCACCTTGGCTGTCGTCGCCTTGGCCGTGATCTTCACCGGAGCCTTCGCGCGCTGCTTGGCCTTGGGCGGTGCCTCGGATGCCACCTTCTTCGATGCCACCTTATTGAGCAGGCGCGTCGTTATCCGCATAAGCCGGGTGCCGCTTCGGCGCAGAGACGATATCGTGGCGGCCATCGAATGTCTCGGCATCATGGTCATCCCGCACTGCAATTGTTATAGCGACCGCATGCCCGAATTGCCCGTGCGTTGTGGCACCAGCAGCGTTGGGCAATGCTGCGGGAACTTTAGGGAGGCCACTATGCACATCTTGCTCGAACCAGCGTCACGCGTGGCGGGCCTGCTGATCGCGACCGGCGGCACCCTGGCGGTGGCCGAATCCTCGGCTGGCGGCCTGATTAGCGCCGCTCTGCTGGCGGTGCCCGGCGCGTCCGCCTATTTTCGCGGCGGCAGCGTGATCTATACACTCCAGTCCCGCATGGCATTCGGCATCACGCCGCAGGACATGCAGGGGCTGCGCTCGTCGAGCCCGCCCTATGCAAGGATGTTGGCCGAGCGCGCGCGGCTGCGGCTCGATACCACATGGGGCTTGGCCGAAACTGGCGCGGCCGGTCCGTCAGGCAATCGTTACGGCGATCCCGCCGGCCACGCCTGCCTTGTGGTCGCCGGCCCTGTCGAGTGCAGCCAACTCCTGGCCACTGGATCAGCGGACCGGATCGCAAATATGCGAGAATTTTCCCTCGCCGCGCTGGCCTTGCTCGAAGATGCTCTGCGTCGCAAGCAAGCGCGCGGTTGATACCGGAAGCACAACGGGCCAGATTGCGCGCATAGCCGCCTCAGGAGACGCACATTGTCCGAGACCGCAACCAAGCCGGCGCCTGCCCTGCCGCTGTTCTTCCACAAGGTGGTGGGCGTGAACGCCGCACAGCACAGCCAATTGCGGCTGGATCGCACCACAGGCTTTGAATTCGCCGCCCACGCGCAGGCGGTGCCGCTCGGCCTCGGCGAGCTTGATGTCGCCTGCCAGCATTTCCCGATCGTGTTCACCACTGGCCCGCAGACCACGCCGATGGCGCTGCTCGGCCTCAAGGAAGGCGTCAACCTGTTCGTTCACCCGGACGGCAGCTGGCGCCCGGACAGCTACATCCCAGCCTACGTCCGCGCTTTCCCGTTCATTTTCGTGGAAGACCGTGAAAAATCCACGATGTTCGTGGGCATGGAAGAGGGTGCCCACGCGCTCGGCACCTCCACCGGTGCGGCGCTGTTCGAAGACGGCAAGCCCAGCCCGGCAATGAACGAGGCGATCCAGTTCTGCGCGGCGTTCCGCGACAACGTCAACGCCGCCTCGGCCTTCGGCGCCGCGTTGCAGGAGGCCGGGCTGCTGGAGGAGGAGGAGGCCAACGTCAACTTCACCGCCGGCGGCACCGCCAGGGTCACCGGCTTCAAGGTGATCAAGGCGGATCGCATGGACAAGGTGTCCGACGAAACCTATCTCGAATGGCGCCACAAGGGCTGGATCAGCCACATCCACGCGCAGCTGTTCAGCACGGCCCGCTGGGCGCGCCTGGTAGAACTCAGCGCCGGCTGATGGTTGGTCGGGGGCGCCCGACCTTACGGTTTGGGCAGCACCTCGGTCTGGATCACCGCCGGGGCGGGGGCTGCGGGCGTGGTGGTCGTGAGGTAGCTGCGCAGCGACCGGCGAACCTGGAATTCGAATTCCACGTTCATATCGACCATCATCTGCGTCACAAGAGTGTTCAGCGCCGCCCGCGTGGCGTTCGGCCCGTCCTTGGTGAACCCGCTGGAGCGCTGGACCCGCGCCTCCGCATAGCCGCTGCGGGCGCCGTCCGACGTCGACACGTCCAGATGCGCGATCATGCGCCCCTCGTAGCGGTCGCGCACCTGCACGATGCTGGCCTCGTCCACCACGAACACGGCGCGGCCGGAAGATCCCTGAGCCACCAGCCGGTCCTGCGCCATCTGGCGCAGCGCATCCACCGGCTTGATCGGCGCGAAACGCGAGACATCGCGCGCGTCCTTGTTGGGCGCCATGCTGTCGTCGATATCGACGCTGGCGACGTTCAGCCGGAGTTTTGTAAGGTAGTCGTAGCTGACCGGCGGATAGCTCATCGGCGGATCGTCACTGGCGCCGCATCCCGCTAGGCCGAACGGCAGCAGGATCGACAAAAGCAACAGAAGACGCCGGGGCCGTGGGTGCGCGGTCATGGATCTCTTTCTGTGGGAGTAAGCTCAGACAACAGGAAGCGGAATATCGGCACGCGTGAAGCTGAAATTGTAGTTACAGAACTCGCAGGTCATCACGATCGCGCCGTCGGCTTCCATATGGTCGATGTCGTCGGCGCCGAACGTGGCCAGCAGGTCGGCGAGGCGGGAACGCGAGCAGCGGCAGCCATAGTTGAGAGGGCGCGGCCGGTCGGCGGCCACACCTTCGGAGCTGAACAGATTGTAGAGCAGGCGATCGGCCGCCAGGGCGTCGTCCAGCAGTTCCCGATCTTTCACGGTGGCGGCCAGGATCAGCGCTGTGCCCCAACTTTCGTCCTGTGCCAGCGCGTCCAGGTCGGGATCGACGCCGCCGACGCCCGCCACGCGCTCGAGAATAAGGGCGGCGGCGCGCCAGCCATGCGCGGTGTGGGCGCAGGCGAGGCGCAGGAAACAGGGCGTCTGTTCGGACGCGTCGAAATAATGCAGCGCCATATTCTCCAGGCTGTCCCCGATCAGCGAAACGATACCCTGGTGGCGGTCCATCTCCGCACCCTGGTCCATTGTGAACGCCAGGAAGCCCTCGCCGAGCAGTTGCTTTGCGGTGGGAGACGGCGTGTCCACCAGCAGATCGTCGAGCCGCTCCGCGGTGACGCTGGCATAGCCGCGCAACGCACCGGTGTCGGTGCAGTCGGCCAGCAGCATGCGCAACGGCCCGTCGCCCTTGATCTGCAGGCTGAACGAGCCGGTGAATTTCAGCGCGGTGGCCAGCGCTGCGACCAAGGCCATCGCCTGGCCCACCAGTGCTGAAACGCACGGCGCCTGGTCGTGCCGGCTGAGCAGGGTGTCTGCCAGCGGGCCAAGGCGCACGAGCCGCCCGCGCACCGGCCGGCGCGGCAGGTAGAAGGGTGTCACGCCGCGTGGCACGGCGATATCGGGCACGTCGGGGCGGCCGATGTCGAGAAAAGCGGGAGTGTCGTCCATGGGTTGCACCATAGGCATAGTAGCAGCCGGCGGCTACCGTCTGCCGCATGACCGACGCACGCATGCCGACCCCGGCCTTTACGCTCCGCCCAATTGTCACAGCCGATGCCGAAGCCGCCGCTTCGCTGATCCGCGACACGTTCGCGTCCATCGCGCCGCCCTTGGTGCCGCCCCCTTCGGCGGTGCGCGAGACGGCCGCGACGGTGACGGCGCAGATCGCGGCCGGTGGCGGTGCTGTTGCGGAGGCCTCGGACATGACAGTGTCGGGCATGCCAGTGCGAGTGATCCTGTGGGGTGAGCGTGACGGCGGCCTTTATTTCGGCCGGCTCTCGGTGGCGCCGGGTTGGCGTCGGGCCGGCGTGGCACGCGCGCTGATCGGGTCGGACGAGGGGGTCGCGCAGCCCACCTGCGTTGAGATGGAAAAGCTGTTTTCGTGACAAAAGCAGGCGTGAACGAAGCGGGCGCACCGGCCGGCCGGCATTGGGGCACGCTGTGGGCCATGGCGCTGGCCCGTATTGCATTTGGCTATCAGATTCAGACGGTGGCAAGCCTGGGCCCCGATCTGCGTGCCGCCTTCGGCATCGAATTCGCCACGCTTGGCACGCTGATGGGGCTGATGCAGTTGCCCGGTGTGGTGGCCGCGATCCCCTCGGGCTTCCTGGCGCGCCGCTTCGGCGATCGCAGGGTCATCGCCTGGGGCATGGTGGCGATGGTGGCGGGCAGCCTGGTCTCCGCCGCGGCCGGCGGGCCGGTGGGCATCGGCGTGGGTCGTGTGATCGCCGGATTCGGCGCGGTGGCGCTCACAGTGCTGCAGCCGAAGGCGGTGGCAGATCGGTTCCGGGGCGGGGATTTCAGCGTCGCCATGGGCATTCTGGTCGGCGCCTTCCCGATCGGCATCGGCCTGGGCCAACTTACCCATGGCAGGTTGTCCCAGGCGTTCGGCTGGCCCGCGGCCTTTGTCGCCGGCGCCGTGGTGGCGGCGGTGGCACTGGTGGTGCTGATGGCCACTTGGCGAGACGTGGCGGGATTGTTGAGCCGGGCGATGGCCTGGCCGAGCCGGCACGAAATCACGCTGTTGGTGCTCGCTGGCATGGTCTGGACCACCTTCAACGCCGGCTATTTCAACTTCCTCGGCTACCTGCCCAGTGTGATCGCCGCGCGCGGCCATCCCGGCTGGGTGGCCGATGTGGCGATCGGCCTGGCGACCTGGGGCAATCTGCCGATGATGCTGCTGGGCGGCATGGTGGCGGCGCGCATAGGCGCGGTGCCGGTGTTCATCGTGGGGACCGTCGCGGAGGTGCTGGCGGTGTCGGGCCTGGCCTGGACCGACTGGCCGCTGCTGTGGGGCGTGGTGTTCGGCACGTTCGGCGCCATGCATGCCGGCATCATCGTGGGCTGGGGCACCTTGTCGGCCCGGCCGGAGAACCGCGCCGTCGGCATGGGAATCTTCTACACCACCTATTACATCGGCGGCACCGCCATCCCCGCTTTATGCGGCCGCGCGGCGGATCTGATGGGCGACCCATCGGGCGCCTTCCTGTGCGCGGCGGCGGTGACCGCGCTGTCGATCCCGTTCTGGTGGTGGCATCGGCGATTGTCGCGATGAAGTGATTTTTTGTTCGGTTTGGTCGGCGCTGTCCCGCCGATGCCAAATGGCTGTTAACACATTCTTCCTGTGTCAACCTCAGGGCGGATCGATAATATACGAAGACCGTTGAGAGATGAAGGCGAATATGATGATGACGAAGCTACCGAAAATCGCTTGTTTGACAGTTGCGGTCATGGGATGGGCAGCGCCGGCGGCACATGCCGAGTTTTTCAATGACGTGCGCCGGACCTTCCAGACCGACGTGCCGCATTTCTTTCAGGACGACATTCCGTGTGCCTTCGGTGGCCAGCCGACCAGCCATACCAAAAGCTCGTGTAAGTCGAACGGTCAGTCGCCATCCGGCCGTCCAGGCGACCCGGCCAGGATGCCGTTGCGTGGCGAGCCGGTCGCCGATCCCAGGACCGTGCCGGCCCCAGCGCCGAGCGCGCCGAGACCGGTGCAGTATTAGAGCCTATCTCGCCGCCCCCATGGCCCATGCCAGCACGCCCTTCTGGGCGTGCAGACGGTTCTCTGCTTCGTCGAACACCACGGATTGCGGGCCGTCGATGACGCCCTCGGTCACTTCCTCGCCGCGATGGGCGGGGAGGCAATGCATGAAGATCGCATCCGGTGCGGCCTTGGCCATCAGCGCCTCGGTCACCTGATACGGCGCCAGCATGTTGTGGCGGTCGCCGGCGGTGTCATCGTCAGCCATGCTCACCCACGCATCCGTCACCACGCAGCGCGCGCCGGCAACGGCGATCTCGGGGTCGTCCAGCAGCTCGATCGAGGCCCCCTGGGCGCGGGCCCAGGCGATCAACTCGGAAGGCAGCTTTTCCGGCTCGGGCGTGGCGATGCGCAGGGTAAAGCTGAACAGCGCCGCCGCCTCGATCCAGCTTCGCGCCACGTTGTTGGCATCGCCGCACCAGGCCACCACCTGCCCCGCGATGGGGCCGCGATGCTCCTCGAAAGTGAGCACGTCGGCCATCAGCTGGCAGGGATGTGAGGCCGCCGTCAGTCCGTTGATCACCGGGACAGTGGCATAGGCCGCCATTTCAGCCAGCTTCTCTGGCGCGTCCGTGCGCATCATGATCGCGTCGACATAGCGCGACAGCACGCGCGCGGTGTCCGCGATTGTTTCACCGCGGCCCAACTGCGTGTCGCGTGACGACAACACGATCACGTCGCCGCCAAGCTGGCGCATCGCCACCTCGAAGCTGACGCGCGTGCGGGTGGATGGCTTGTCGAAGATCAGCGCGATCGTCTTGCCGGCCAGCGGACGCGACGAGGTGTCGGTCGATTTGAAGTGGCTGGCCACGTCGAGCATGCGTCGCAGGGTGGGGGCGTCGAAATCCGCCAGATCAAGGAAGTGGCGGGGTGGCGGCTCCACCCCTCCGGTTTCCGGTCCACCGCTGGCCTGACCGGACCTGCCCTGTGACGCGCTGCTCATTTCGCGGCCATACTGGCAGTGGTGGGAAGGCAGCGTTTCGCGCCGTTGTGCATCATGGCGATGGCGGTGTCGATATCGGCATCCATCAGCACCAAGGGGGGCACCAGGCGGATCACGTTGTCCCCGGCACCGACCGAGAGCAGGCCCTCGGCAGTGAACGCGGCCTGGACTTCGGTGCTCGGTACGCGGCATTTCAGACCCACGATGAGCCCCGCGCCGCGCGCATCCTCGAACACAGTCGGGAATTCCGCCACGAGCGCCACCAGCGCATGCCAGAGTTTTCGCGATTTCCGGTCCACCTCAGCCAAAAATCCCGGCGCCAGCACCACGTCCAGTACGGCATTCCCAGCCGCACACGCCAGCGGGTTGCCGCCGAATGTCGTGCCATGGGTTCCGGCATACAGCACCTTGGCCAGTTTCTCGGTGGCCAGGATAGCACCCATCGGGAAACCGCCGGCGATGCCCTTGGCGATGGACATCACATCCGGCGTGATGCCGGCCCATTCATGGGCGAACAATTTGCCGGTCCGGCCCATGCCGCACTGCACCTCGTCCATTCCCAGGAAGATGCCGAACTCGTCGCAGGTCTGGCGCAGGTCGCGCAGGAACTGAAGTTGCGCCGGGCGGATGCCGCCTTCGCCCTGCACCGGCTCGATGATGATCCCGGCCGTCTGCGGCGTGATGGCATCGCGCAGCGCGTTGAGGTTGTTGAACGGCACATGATCGAAGCCGTCCACCTCCGGCCCGAAGCCGTGCAGGTATTTGGCGTTGCCCGTGGCCGCCAGCATCGCCAGCGTCCGGCCATGAAAGGCGCCCTCGAAGCAGATCACCCGGTAGCGCTCCGGGTGTCCGCCCCCACCGTTTACACCATCGTGCTGCGCCTTGCGGATCATCTTCACCATGCCCTCGTTCGCCTCGGCGCCCGAATTGCAGAAGAACACGCTGTCGGCGAAGGTCGCCGCCACCAGACGCGCCGCCAGGCGCTCGGCCTGCGGCACGCGATAAAGGTTGGAAACGTGCATCACTTTCGCCGCCTGCTCGGCGATCGCGTCCGTCAGGCCCTTGTGGCCGTGGCCGAGCGAGGACGTGGCGATGCCGGCACCGAAATCGAGGAATCGTCGGCCATCCGCCGTATACAGCCAGCAGCCTTCGCCCCGCTCAAAAGCGAGGTCTGCGCGGTTGTAGGTCGGCATCAGGGCGGGGATCATATCCTCGTATCCTCAATTTCCCCCGTGAGGGGGCCAGAATCCGGGCTTGCTCTGCCGTCGCACCCCTGTGCGCGCAGTTCCAGAGAGGCGGAGCATGGCGGGGGCGGGCGGGGGAAGTCAAACAAACACGCGCATGTCCAGAGCCGGATTAGAAGTTCCCTGTGCATGGCACAATTGCGCGCAACGCCGGACGCGCCGGGCCCCGGCATGGCATCGTGCAAAATGGCCGAGGCAAAACCAGCGGGATCGCCGCCCACAAAGTCGAGGCTCCATGCGGCGGCATTGGCCCATCTCGCCCGCTATGGCACCACCCAGGCTGGCCTCATCCGGGTGCTGAACCGCCGCGTGGACCGCTGGGCGCGGGCTGCGGCAGACCCCGATCCGGATATCTTGGCCGGCTGCCGGCGCGCGGTGCGCGAGGTCGCGAGCGCCCTGGTCGCATCCGGCGTGATTGACGACGCGGCCTTCGCCGAAAGCCGCGCCCGCTCGCTGACGCGCATGGGCCGCTCGGCGCGCGCAGTGGCGGCGCATCTCGGCGCACGCGGCGTCGATGGCGAGGTGGTGCGCGCGGCGTTGCCGTCCGATCCCGACATCGAGCTCGCCGCCTGCGTGGCACTGACACGGCGGCGGCGGATCGGCGCATTCCGGCCGCCAGACGCGGAACCGCGCGAATTGAAGGAACTCGGCATGCTGGCGCGCGCCGGCTTCGGCCACGAGGTCGCCAGCCGGGCGCTGGCGATGGATCCCGAAGCGGCAGAAGAACTCGTTATCCGGCTGAAACGCGTATGAAAAGTCCGGTTGTCTTCACCACCGCCGGCATGATGCGCGGCGTGCGTCATTCGCTGCCGGTGGTGCTGGGCATGATTCCGTTCGGCTTGGTGTGTGGCGTGGCCGGGCACGGCGTCGGCCTGTCGCTGCTGGAGATCACGCTGATGAGCGGGATCGTGTTCGCCGGTTCCGCGCAACTGGTGGCGCTCGGCATCTGGTCGCATCCGCCGGACCTTGTCTCCGTCACGCTCGCTGCCTTCGTGGTCAATCTGCGGTTGGCGCTGATGGGTCCGGTGCTGGCGCCATGGCTCGACCATCTCAAGGGATGGCGGCTGTGGGGCAGCCTGTTCGTGATGGTCGATCAGAACTGGGCGATGTCGGTGGCTGAGATCAACAACGGCCACCGCGATGCCGGCTATTTGCTCGGCAGCGGGCTGATCTTCTGGGTCATGTGGACCGGCAGCTCGGCGCTCGGCCATGTGCTCGGCAGCCAGCTTCAACCGCAGCCCGGCCATCCGCTGTTCTTTGCAGCCCTGGCGGTGTTCGTGGCCATGCTGGTGCAGATGTGGCGCGGAAGGCTGGATCTGGTGCCCTGGCTGGTGGCGGCTGCGGTCTCCACCGGCGTGGCACAGCTGTTGCCGGGCACGTTCTGGTATATCGTGGCCGGCGCCATCGCGGGCTCTGTCGCGGGCGGCGTCAGGGATCACCGCCGCAGGACGGACCATCGCGGCGCATGACGCTCGATCCCTGGACCCTGCTGGCGATCCTGACCATGACGGCTGCGACCTATGCCTGTCGCGGCGGCGGCTACTGGCTGTTCCGGCAGATCACCCCAGGTCCGCTGCTGCGCGCCATCCTCAGCTATGTGCCGGGCACCTTGTTCGTCAGCTTCGTGGTGCCGGCGATCGTCCAAGGCGGGCTGCAGCCGATGGCGGGGGCAGCCGGCACGGTGGCGGTCATGATGGCCACCCGCAACCTGGCGCTGTCGATCGCGGCCGGCGTCGCGGGCTGCTGGGTGGCTTGGGCATTCAAGTGAGGCCGGTTCGCACGTGAAGCCGGTCTGGCCGATCGTCTCCGGCGTGTGCGCCACCATGACCGGCGTGGGCTTGTCCCGCTTCGCCTATGCCCCGCTGCTGCCGGCGATCGTGCAGGCCGGGCTGCTGAGCGGCGGGCAGGCCGGCGCATTGGGGGCGATCAATCTCGGTGGCTATCTTTTCGGGGCGGCGCTGGCGCCGGCGTTCGGCCGCAAGATGGGCCTCGGCTGGGCGTTACGGCTGGCGATGCTGTGCGCCACATTTTGTTTCCTTATGTGTGCGATCCCCGGCGGCCTGTTCTGGCTGGCGCCGTGGCGCGCGCTGACGGGGGTGTCCGGCGGGGTGCTGATGGTTCTGGCGGGGCCGGCGGTGCAGGCGGTGGTCCCGGTTGCGATGCGGGGGCTGGCCGCAGGCCTGGTGTTCGCAGGCGTCGGCGGCGGCATCGTGATCGGGGCCCTCCTGGTGCCCGCCATGCTGCCGCACGGACTCCCCGCGACATGGCTGGCGCTGGCTGCGCTCGCCGCCTTTCTCACGGTGGTGTCCTGGCGACTCTGGCCCCGCGTGGCTGCGCCGCCGGCGATGCGGCTGCCGCGGCTTGCGGGCAGGGCCGGGCTGATGGTGCTGTCCTACGCCTTCGCGGCCGTTGCGCAGACCGTTCATATGGTCTGGTGGCCGGATTTCATCGCGCGCGGATTGGGCGAAGGGCCGGCGAGGGGCGCGTTGTTCTGGGTGCTTTACGGTGTGGCGGGAGCC
>JAYTHH010000363.1:0-11013 GCA_043732745.1 Rhodospirillales bacterium | reverse complement strand
GAGATCGACGGCGACCGCGTGGATGACCTGCCGCGCACATTCTCGGGCGGCATGCTGCAACGCCTGCAGATTGCCCGCACATTGGTCACGCATCCGCGGCTCGTGTTCATGGACGAGCCGACTGGCGGGCTCGATGTCAGCGTGCAGGCTCGCCTGCTCGACCTCATCCATTCGCTGGTGAGACGGCTGAACATCGCCGCCGTGCTGGTCACCCACGACCTCGCCGTAGCCCGTCTGCTCGCCCATCGCATCATGGTGATGCAGCGCGGCGTGGTGGTGGAGGCCGGGCTCACCGACCAGGTACTGGACGATCCGCAGCACGCCTACACGCAACTCCTTGTCAGTTCGGTGCTGTCGGCATGATCAAAATGCTCGAAGTCGAGAATCTCTCGAAGGATTTTCTGCTCCACCTGCAAGGCGGCGTCCGCATCCCCGTGCTCGATGCGGTGAACATGAACGTGTCGGCCGGCGAATGCGTGGCACTGGCGGGGCCATCCGGTGCCGGAAAATCCACCCTGCTGCGCAGCCTCTACGGCAACTACCGGGCCGACACCGGTGCCATCCGTGTGCGACACGATGGCGAGATGATCGACATCACCACGGCGTCGCCCCGTCGCGTGGTGGAGGTTCGCGAACGCAGCATCGGCTATGTCAGCCAGTTCCTGCGCGTGGTGCCGCGGGTGTCGGCCATCGACATCGTGGCCGATGCGGCCCGTGGCATGACCGCGGACGAAGCGCATGATCTGGCGTCGTGCATGCTGACGCGGCTGCACATCCCCCTTCGCCTGCACGCTTTGCCGCCAGCCACGTTTTCCGGCGGCGAGCAGCAGCGCATCAACCTTGCGCGCGGGTTTATGGGCAGCCATCCCATCCTGCTACTGGACGAACCGACCGCGAGCCTGGACAACGCCCGTCGCGACATCGTCATCGACATGATCCTGGAAGCCAAGGCACGCGGAACTGCCGTTGTCGGAATCTTCCACGACACCCATGTCCGCGACGCCATCGCTGACCGACTTTATCACGTGTTGCCACTGCAGGACGCCGCATGACCGAGACTGTTCTGACCAACGCCGTCCTCGTACTTCCTACCGAACTCCGCCACGGCACCATCGTCATCCGCGGTGGCAAGATCGCTGAAATATCCAGCGAAAGATCCCATGCGCGAGGTTCCGTCGACATGGACGGCGACTACGTGTTGCCCGGCGTGGTGGACGTGCACACCGACAATCTGGAGCGCCAGGTGATGCCGCGGATCAACGCTCGCTGGCCGTCGCGCTCGGCCATGCTGAGCCACGACCAGCAGACCGCCGCCGCCGGCGTCACCACAGTGCTAGACGCGCTGTGCCTGGGCGACCTCGGCTTTGATGTCGAGCGGGTCAAGACCTTCCACGACGGTGTGCGTGATCTCGATGCGCTGTCCGGAACCGGGCTGCTCAAGAGCCAGCACTTCCTGCACCTCCGCTGCGAGATGCCGGCGCTGGACGTGTTGCAATTGGTCGATCCCGTCGCCGATCATCCGCTCGTTCGAATGGTCAGCTTCATGGATCACTCCCCCGGGGTCGGCCAATATGCCGACATGGAGAACTACCGCAAGGTGCGGCGTCGTAGCGGCATGACCGAGGAGCAGATCGAATCCCGCATCGGCCGCCTGCTCGACCAGCGCGCCAAGTATCGTCGGCCGCATCGGGATGCGCTGTTGGCACGGGTGGCACATCTGGATATCTCCCTGGCCAGCCACGACGACCAGACCGTGGAGAACATTGACGAGAACGTGGCCGACGGCATCATGATTTCCGAATTCCCGGTGCGGATGGAGGCCGCCCAGGCCGCCCGCGCAAGGGGCATGACAGTGATCGCGGGCGCGCCAAACATCGTCCGTGGCGGCTCGCATTCCGGCAACGTGGGCGCCGCCGATCTGGTGCGCGCCGGCACCGTGGATGCGTTCGCGTCCGACTATGTGCCCTCAGCGTTGGTGGAGGCGGCGTTCCTGTCGGTTGCCCAGTGCAGCATCACCTTGCCCGAAGCCATCGCCATGATCACTGACGCACCAGCCCGCATGGCCCGCCTGCCCGACCGCGGCCGCATTGAGGCCGGACTGCGCGCCGATATCCTGCGGGTACGGGTGTTCGAGGGCCAGCCGGTGGTGCGCCAGGTCTGGCGCACCGGCGAGCGCGTCGCCTGATGCGCGTTGCGATCTATTACGCGCCGGCCTTGGTCGATCCGTTGTGGTCGCTCGGCGCGGAGTGGCTGGGGCGCGATCCGGAAAGCAACGCGCCCGTTGAGCAGCCGGATATCGAGGGTCTGCCGGAGTTCACCGCAGACGCCCGTATGTACGGGTTTCACGCCACGCTGAAGCCGCCAATGGCGTTGCGGGCCGGCATGACGTGGGACGCATTGGTGACCGAGGCGGAGGATCTGGCGTCCCGGATCGCCCCGTTCGATCTGCCGCGTCTAAAGGTCGCCGATCTGCATGGCTTTCTGGCGGTGGTCGATGCCGAGCCCAGCCCAGCGTTGCGCGCGCTGGCCGATGCCTGCGTGACTGATCTCGATCACTTCCGCGCCCCGCCAGACGGAGCCGAACTCGCCCGCCGCCGCCGCTCGAAACTGTCGGACGCGCAGGACGCGAATCTGGTGCGCTGGGGCTATCCCTATGTGCTGGATGCCTGGTTCTTCCACATGACGCTGACGCGAAGGCTCAACGCCGAGGAACATTTGGCGATTCGCCCAGAGGCAGAGGCAATGTTCGCGCAGACCTTGCAAGCGGCTCGCCGCGTGACAGAAATCTGCCTTTACGCGCAACCAATCCCAGGTGCGGCCTTTGTCGTCGCAGAGCGCCTCCCCCTCAAAGGCTGACAGACGCGAACGCTTCCAAAAGCCGCCTTGCACCTTCGTCGATCGTGGAATCGTTCATTACTGTCACGTAGGGCACATGGTCGGGCAGTCCAACCTGGCGTTGCAGCCGTCGCATAATGTCGTCCACACCCTCGCGGCCCCGCGTCGCAAGCCGTGTGGCCAGCACGTCCGGCGGGGCGGTGATCTCCACCACCTTCACGGCAAACCGGCTGGCAGCATCAAGCACGATGGCGCGCGATACGCTGGCCACCACGGTTCGGCCGGCGGCGAGTTCCTCTAGAATTTCGGCCCCGATGCCGTAGGCCAGCCCGTGCGCTTCCCACCACAGCGCGTAGCCACCGGCGTCACGCGTCTGGATGAAATGGGCGACATCGATGGCGACGTGGTCCTCGCCGCCAGGCGTGGCGGGACGGGTGATCTCGCGCCGCGCGAACCGAATCCTATCCTGGCCTGCAAGCCGCGCCCTGACCGCATCGAGCAGCGTGTCCTTGCCGGCCCCCGAGGGCCCTACGATCAGAACCAGCATTTCGACCCACCTGCGTTTTGACACCGCACCGCTACAGGCTACCTTGAGGCTCCCGCAAGCTCCGGAGCGTTATATGTTCACCACTCGGCCCGAAATCGCCGCCACCTTCGGCGTGGTCGCCACCACACATTGGATCGCAAGCGCCGTGGGCATGGCCGTGCTGGAGCGCGGCGGCAACGCGTTCGACGCCGCCGTCGCAGCAGGTTTTGCGCTCAACGTGGCCGAGCCGCATCTGAACGGACCCGGTGGCGACGCGCCAATCATCATCCACGATGCCAAGACCGGGAAGCAGCATGTGATCTGCGGCCAGGGCGTGGCGCCGGACGCGGCCACCTGCGAGCGATTCGCGGGATTGGGCCTCGATCTTGTGCCCGGCACCGGGCTGCTTCCGGCCGTGGTGCCCGGCGCGTTCGATGCCTGGGCCACGATGCTGCGCGACTGGGGCACTTGGGAGTTGGCGGATGTTCTGGAATTCGCCATCGGCTATGCCCGTCGCGGCATCCATCTGGTGCCGCGCATCCCCGCCGCCATCGCCACCGTCAAACCGCTGTTTGAACAGGAATGGCCCACCAGCGCCGCCACCTGGCTGCTGAACGGCAATGTGCCGCAGGTCGGCGGATTGTTCGCCCGCCCAGCGCTGGCCGATTTCTGGGAGCGCTTGCTGCGCGAGGCCAAGGGTCCGTCGCGTGAGGCGCGTATCGACGCCGCCCGCAACGCTTTCTATCGGGGTTTCTGTGCCGAAGCGGTGGGCAAGTTCTACGAAACCGAGGTCATGGACAGCTCCGGCCGCCGCAACAAAGGCCTGCTGACAGCCGACGACATGGCGCGCTGGTCTGCGCCCATCGAGGCGCCCCTCTCGATCGACTATCACGGCCACACCTTGCTGAAATGCGGCACCTGGAGTCAGGGCCCGGTCTTCCTGCAGCAACTGGCGTTGCTCAAAGGCTTCGACCTCGCTGCGATGGACCCATACGGCGCCGATTTCGCCCACACGGTCATCGAATGCGCGAAGCTCGCTTTCGCCGATCGCGAGGCCTATTACGGCGACCCCGATTTCGCCCAGGTGCCGTTGGCCACCCTGCTGTCGGACGTCTACAACGACGAGCGTCGCAAGCTCGTGGGCGAGACGGCCTCGATGGAGCTGCGGCCCGGCCAGATTCCGGGCTACATTGCCGACGTTGATCACCACGCGCAGGACCGCATCGCCATGCTGTCGCTGGACCCCGGCGCCGGCGAGCCGACCGTGGCCCGTCTGGGGGCGATGGGCGGCGACACCTGTCATGTCGACGTCATCGATCGCTGGGGCAACATGATCAGTGCCACACCGTCGGGTGGCTGGCTGCAATCCTCGCCCGTGGTGCCCGAACTCGGCTTTCCGCTGTCCACTCGCGGGCAGATGTTCTGGGTCAAGCCGGGCCATCCCAACTCCGCAGCCCCGCGCAAGCGCCCGCGCACAACGTTGTCGCCCAGCATGGTGCTGCGGGGCGGCACGCCGTGGATGAGCTTCGGCACGCCGGGCGGCGAGCAGCAGGACCAGTGGCAGCCGGTGATGCTGCTGCGCATGCTGCATCACAACCTCAGCATCCAGCAGTCGATCGACGCGCCGAATTTCCACACCGAGCATTGGCCGAGCAGCTTCTGGCCGCGTGTGGCCCGGCCGGGAAAGGTGGTATTGGAAGGTCGCTACGATCCTTCGGTGCTGGCAGAACTCATCCGCCGCGGCCACAAGGCAGAGCTGGGAGGCGACTGGACCGAGGGCCGTATTTCCGCCGCGCGCATCGAACCGGACGGCCAGATGTTCGCCGGTGCCAATCCGCGCGGCATGCAGGGCTATGCGATCGGGCGCTGACACTGGGCAACCCGCCCCATGACCGGGCGTTAAGTCAAACGCCCGGTTTACGGTCGTAGGAGACGACGGATGCGTTCGGGAATCGACGATGTCTTGCGCCAGGCCATACAAGCAGCGGGCCTCACAGGTGCCGTGGCGATGGCGGCCACTCGCGAGGGTATGATCCACAGCCTGGCCGTCGGCGAGCGGGAACACGGCGCGGCGATGGAATTCAACAGCGTGGCTCGCATCGCCTCGATGACCAAGGCCATCACATCGCTGCTTGCGCTCCGATTGGTCGAACGCGGGCTGCTCGATCTCGACGATCCCATTTGCGACGTGCTGACCGAACTCACCGAGCCCATGGTTTTTGAGCGCTTCGGCGTGGATGGCCGCCCGATCCTCAACCCCGGCCGCACCCTCGTGACGCTGCGGCACCTGCTCACCCATACCGCCGGTTACGGCTACGACACCTGGAACCAGCCGATGGGCCATATCCAGGCAACCCTGCAACTGCCGCGCATTCCGACCAGTTCGGACGAATTGCGCCGGATGCCGCTGCTGTTCGAGCCCGGCACGCACTGGAACTACGGGATCAACACCGACATCGTCGGGCGCGCCTGCGAGGTGGTGACCGGAATGCGGCTGGATGAGCTGATCCGCACAGAGATCACCGAGCCTCTGGGCATGACCGATACGATGTTTCTCCCCGGCGCCGAGCAGGAGGCCCGTCGCATGGCGGTCCACCAACGCGGACCCGAGGGCAGCCTGATGCGCCTGGATCTTACGGTGGCTACCGAACTTCCGTTCCTCGCCGGTGGCGGCATGCTGCACAGTACGGCCCAGGACTACCTGAAGTTCCTGCAGGCGGTGCTGTCGGGCAAAATCCTCGGTCCGGAGATGTTCGAGGCCTTGACCACCGCGCAAACCGGCGAGATCGACATGGTGCCGATGATCAGCTCGGTACCTTCAATGTCGAACGATGTGGTGCTGTATCCCGACCAAGCCCTGAAATGGAGCCTCGGCTTCATGGTAAACACCGAGATAACCGCGGAAGGCCGCAGCGCCGGCGGCCTAGCCTGGGCCGGGCTGTACAACAGCTATTACTGGATCGATCTGCAACGCGGCGTGTGCGGCCTGTTCATGACGCAGCTCCTGCCCTTTGCAGACCCGGCCACGCTGCATGCGTTTCGTGCCTACGAGAAGGCTATTTACGATAGCCTGTCGAACGCCGTCGCCTGAGCCATCCAACGACGCGGCAACCGGACGTACTTTTCGGCCAATAGGGGCCTGTTTCAGGTCCGTGGGGCGCCTGCCATGTTGCCGTAGTATGAGACGCGCAAAGCGTCCTGATGGGGAAACTCCTATGATAAATCAGTCGTCACAGTCATTGCGACCGGGGTTCGCGCGTGCGGTGCTGATCGCGAGCCTGGCCAGCTCGTTCATGCTGGTTGGCACGACGGAGCCGGCACGGGCGCAATCCCAGGCACGGGCGCAATCCCAGGCACGGGCGCAATCCCAGGCACCGGCGCTATCCCAGGCACCGGCGCTATCCAAGGCACCGGCGCTATCCAAGGCATCGGCGCTATCCAAGGCATCGGCGCAATCCAAGGCACAGGCCCCGTCGCCATACTGGGTTGCAGCCTGGACGGCCTCCGCCCATGGCCCGTATCCGGTCGGCAACCCCACCGCCCAGCCAGAACTGAAATTCGCGTTCCCCTCCGAGCAGCGCGGCGCCGTGGATCAGTCGTTTCGCATGATCGTGCGGCCGGACATCTGGGGCGGCCAGGCGCGCATCCGGCTTTCGAATGCCTTTGGCACCAAACCGGTGACGTTCGACGGTATCTACGTGGGCCTGCAGACGTCCGGCAGCGCTTTACTGCCCGGCAGCAACCGCGCGGTGCTGTTTACCGGCAAGCCGTCCGTGACCATCGAGCCCGGCAAGACAGCCACCAGCGATGCGGTGACGCTGCCCTTCGCCCGGAATGCCGCCGACCCGATGCTGGTAGGCCAAAAATTGGCCGTGAGCTTCCATGTCGCCGGGGAATCAGGCCCCAGGACCTGGCCCGCCAAGGCGCTGACAACCTCATATCTCAGCATGCCGAACGCGGGCTCGCATGGCGCCGAGACCGGCGAGCTTGCGTATCCGGCCTCCACCACGTCCTGGTATTTCCTCGATGCCGTCGATATGTCGGCACCATCAGGCACCAAGGCCATCGTGGCATTTGGCGACAGCATCACCGATGGCACCGCGTCGACGCTCAACGGCGACGACCGCTGGCCAGACGTGTTTTCACGCCGGCTGCATGCCGCCTATGGCAACCGGTTTTCGGTGGTGAACGAGGGCATCGGCGGCAACATGGTGGTGGGGCCAGCCGATTACGCGCAAAAGCCGTTCGCTGGCGGCCCGGCCGCGACCGAACGGCTGGAGCGCGACGTCGTCAGCCTGTCGAACGTAGGCGCGGTAATCTGGCTGGAAGGCATCAACGATTTCGGCAATGCCGGCGCCAAGCCCGAAGACGTGGTGGCAGGCGTGCAGGACATCGTGAAGCGGCTCCGGGCGAGAATCCCGGGTGTGCGGGTGCTGATGGCAACCGCGACCTCGTCGGTGAACAGCACCAATGGCGGCTACGGTGCAGCTCCCATCGACGGGAAGCGGCAGGTGTTGAACGACTTCATCCGCAAGGCGGCGATCTTCGACGGCGTCGTGGATTTCGACGCAGCCACGCTGGATCCCCGGACGCATGAACTGAAGGCGGAATTCCAGCCGAATTCCACCACCGGCGGGCCTGGAGACCGGCTGCATCCGAACCGCGCCGGCTACGAGGCGATGGGGCAGGCCATCGATCTGAAAAAGGTCGTCGGCAGGTGACTCGGACTGAGTGCGCGTGGGCGTGATACGAACGCAAAGAAGAAGCCGAGCCAGATATCCTCTGCGAGGCCCCGGCCTGATCTGATCGGGGAATCAGCGCTTCATAGCCCTGGTCTTGGCTGGCGCACGCTTGGCGACGACGGGGTGCTTCGGCCCGCCGGCCTGGGCGCGAAGTTGCGAAATGGTGGTGCGGGAGGTGATCTGCTCGGGGTTCATCCGCAGTTCGATTACCGCCGGGCGACCACTGGCCACCGCGCGGCGAAAGGCGGCGGCGAACTCGGCCGTCTCCGCCACGACCTCCCCATGCCCGCCGAAGCTTTCGATGAACTTCGCGAAATCGGGGTTGGTCAGCGCGGTGCCGGACACGCGGCCGGGAAAGGTTCGTTCCTGATACATGCGGATGGTGCCGTACATCTGGTTGTTGAACACCAGCACGATGGGCGCGACACCGTGATGAAAGGCGGTGGCGATCTCCTGGCCCGTCATCAGGAACCCGCCATCGCCCACGAAGCAGACCACCTGGCGATCGGGATGGGCGATCTTCAGGCCCACGGCGGCCGGCAC
Organism: Rhodospirillales bacterium; assembly: GCA_043732745.1. GTDB lineage: Bacteria > Pseudomonadota > Alphaproteobacteria > Acetobacterales > Acetobacteraceae > CAIQQQ01. Next base: position 2,367 of record JAYTHH010000363.1, on the reverse strand, counting down.
GCCGTAGCCCATGGCGCCGTTGGTAGGGCCGAAGAAGCGCTGGTTGTCTGAAAAATTCATGAAGCGCGGCGCCCAGGTGGCGAAGTTGCCGGCGTCGCAGGTCATCAGCGCATCGGGTTCGAGCAAAGTTTCGAGATCGCGCATCACCTGGCCGAGATTTAGCGGACCATCATAGTTTGGCACCGCATAGGATTTCATCCGCAGCGCGCGAAGCTCGCGCGTCCAATCCGCCCATTTGTGGGCGCTGGGCTTGAGCGCGCGGGCCTGGGCGGCGAAGGCGTTGAGGTCGGTGGCGATGCCGAGTGCCGGGCGGAACACCCGCCCGATCTCCGACGGCTCCTGATGCACATGGATGATCGGGGTATTGCCGCTGGCCTCGAACAGCGTGTAGCCCTGCGATACGGCCTCGCCGAGGCGGGTGCCGATAGCCAGGATCAGGTCGGCGTCCTTGACGCGAGCGACCAGGGCCGGATCGGAGCCGACGCCGAGGTCGCCCGCAAAATTGTCCGATGTCCCGTCATAGAGCGCCTGCCTGCGGAACGCCACGGTGGTTGGGATGTCGTGCGCGCGCAGGAAGGCGCCGATATCCGCCCTGCCCTGCTCGGTCCAACCGGACCCACCCAGGATCGCCAGCGGTTTCCGAGAAGCCTCCAGCAGGGCGGCGAGTTCGGCCACGGCGGCAGGATCGGGGAACGGGCGGCTGACCGGTGCCCTGCCGATATCGGGCACGGTGACGAGGTGCTTCTGCATCTCTTCCGACAGCGCGATCACCACCGGGCCAGGCCTGCCGGACGTGGCGACATCCACGGCATGCGCCACGAGTTCCGGGATGCGCGACGCGTCGTCGATCTGCGTCACCCATTTGGCCAGCGGCTGGAACATGCGCCGGTAGTCGACCTCCTGGAAGCTTTCGCGATCGGTCTCGGCGAACGGGATCTGGCCCACGAACAGCAGCAGCGGCGTGCTGTCCTGGAAGGCGATGTGCACGCCGATGGCGGCGTGACACGCGCCCGGGCCGCGGGTGACGAAGGCCGCGGCCGGCTTGCCGTTTAGCTTGCCATAGGCCTCGGCCATGTTCACCGCGCCCGCCTCGAACCGGCAGGTGACGAGATGGAGCTTGGCACTCACGGCATAAAGTCCATCCAGGACGTCCAGATAGCTTTCGCCAGGCACGGCGAAGACATGGTCGATGCCCTGCGCCACCAGCGCATCCGCAAGCACGCGGCCACCCGCACGTTCCTTCGCTACAGCCTTTGGTGTGGTGGCCATGTGATGCGAGTCCCTGCCTATTTTGCACGCAGACTAATCCGACCGCTGCACGCCGTCACCCGGCGGGATGCGCGATAGCGTGCTGGGCCGAACTATCCTGGCGTGGCATGATGGAGACCAGACCATTAGCCGGAGCCCACCGATGCGCGCGATATTCGTTCAGCTGAAATGCAACATGGGCCAAGCCTATCGCGTGGCGCAGCTCGCAGCCGACGAAATCGAGGAATTGTCAGAGCTTTATTCAACCTCTGGACAATACGACCTGCTGGCGAAGTTTTATCTGGCGCCCGAGCAGGATACCGGCCTGTTCGTGACCGAACGGGTACAGACGCTGGAAGGCGTGGCGGACACCTACACGCTGATCACGTTCAACGCGTTCATGGGAAGCTGATGCCGATCAGGACTTGGCGAGGATCCATTTCGGAACTTTGATATGCAGTGGCTTGACCACTTCGGCCGAGAACTGACCTGCAGCCCTGACAACACCTGGCCAAAATTCAAGATCATCATCGCCGATCAGAAAGCCACCGGGCTCTATCAATAGCAACTATTCACGGAGATCCCGCAAAACCTCTTCATACTTGAATGAAGCGTCCACGTGTACAATCGGAGCTGTTATCTCGGCTTTTCGCAAAATCGCTGCGGCTATTACTGAAGTTTAGGGCAATGGAACGATATAGTCTGGTAGCCTTCATGACAGACATGCACGGAGAAGATTTTCTATAGATCTGGCCGTCTTTTTGTGGCGCAATTATACTTTTCTGTGGATAAGTGGGTCGGCGATGAGGTTGAAGGGCTTAAATCCCGGCCTCCTGACCGCCCTGGACCAACCGAGATAGTCGGGTAGGTATTTCGTCGAGACGCCCCGGGCCTGCACGTTAATGAACTGCTTCAGCAGCTGGTGATGGGCATTGACGTGGCCGAGGCCGAGCGCGCCTGGACGGCGCGGCTTCTGCCCCTTCGCCTTCGTCAGCCAGTCCTTCTTGGGCGGGTCGATGCGCCGGTGTTCCGCGCCCGCGCGCCCTGCGACTTCGGCATACGACACCAGGCCGTCGGTGCAGAGCACCGACCCCTTCTCGATCTTTCCCTCTATCGCCG
>JAYTHH010000362.1:0-3400 GCA_043732745.1 Rhodospirillales bacterium | reverse complement strand
AGGACGCGTGAAGCGGCCTGGGGGGACGGTTGGCCCGACATGAGCTCACGCGCGAGAAGCCCAAGGGCGACGGCGATCGGGAGCTGATCCTTGCGGGTCATCCGATCGTAGCCTTCGGATTCGCATTCGTCACGGAGTTTGGCCCGGAGGTTGGCAGCGACGCCGGCCATGTGGGTGCCGCCGACGACCTCGACGCGGGCCTGTTCCAGCGCGTCGTAGACGTCTCGCGCCTCACGCCTGCTGGGCATGCGGGCGTTGTGGACAGCGTCGTCATGATGGCGAACGCGCAGGGCCAGGGCATCTGCCGCGCCACGCAGCCTAGCCATTTCGGCGGGCGGCAACGCCCTGGTGGGCAGCGGTAGCCGAGCGCGCTTGCCGGCGAGGCCGGGAGGGCCGGGTTGGTAGGCGACCTGGACTTCTGCATTTCCGGCCACCGCACGCAGCGCTCCTGCGGTGGCTTTCTTGAATTCCTCAGAGCGCGTTAAGTCTTTCTTATCACTCACAGCTTAGCCTTTGCGCACCAGGTTCCCGGTCGGCAGCTCTTCGTTGAAGCAGCGTTGGTAGTATTCAGCCACCGTGCCGCGCTCGGCTTCATCGCATTTGTTCAGAAAGGTGAGGCGAAATGCAAACCCGATATCGTTAAAGATGCGAGTATTTTCCGCCCAGGTGATGACGGTCCGAGGGGACATGACGGTTGAGATATCACCGTTGATGAAGCCGGCGCGGGTAAGATCGGCCAGTGCAACCATGCTCTCTATGCGCTTCTTGGTGGCCTTGTCGGCGGGATCAGCGCCCATCTTGGCGAGCACGATCTCCGTCTCCTGCGCATGGGGCAGGTAGTTGAGTGTGGCGACGATGTTCCAACGGTCCATCTGACCTTGATTGATCTGCTGGGTGCCGTGATAGAGGCCGGTGGTGTCGCCCAGGCCCACCGTGTTGGCGGTGGCGAACAGGCGGAAGCTGGGATGCGGGCGAATCACCTTGTTTTGATCGAGCAGGGTGAGCTTGCCTTCGACTTCAAGGACACGCTGGATGACAAACATCACGTCCGGCCGGCCGGCGTCGTATTCGTCGAACACGAGGGCGCAGGGGTGCTGCAGGGCCCAGGGCAGGATGCCTTCACGGAATTCGGTGATCTGCTTGCCGTCCTTCAGGACGATCGCGTCTTTACCGATCAGGTCGATCCTGCTGATGTGACTATCGAGATTGACGCGGATGCAGGGCCAGTTGAGGCGGGCGGCGACCTGCTCGATATGGGTGGATTTGCCAGTACCGTGATAGCCCTGGATTAAGACACGGCGGTTGTAGGCAAAGCCTGCCAGGATCGCGAGCGTGGTGTCCCGGTCGAACTTGTAGGTGGGATCGGAGTCCGGCACGTGCTCGGTGCGCGTGCTGAAAGCAGGCACGTGAAGATCGCTGTCGATACCAAAGAGGGCGCGCACGTCCACGGTGATGTCCGGCATTGAAATGGCCGAGGTGGGTGTGGTTTCGCGGGCGACATCGTTCATCGTTCAGGCATCCTGTGCGTCAATGCCGGGATGATACGCCCGGCTTTTTTGGTTGGGTAGGTGGGCGGGCGTATTAGATTGGCTCCTTCGCGCGCCCCGTTTCGGGGACGTATGGAACCGATCTTCTGGATGTGATGGCTTCAGCCGGTGGCGGCCTGTGGCTCGGAAGCGAGCCTTCCCCGGACCGCCGCATAGGCGATGTTGATCGTCTTGAGTCTTTCTTCAGACGCCCGATCGCCGCCATTGGCGTCGGGGTGGTGGCGTTTGGCTAGTTCCTTATAGCGGTTCCTCAGAACGTCCATCGTCACGGGCCAGTCCAGGCCCAAGGTTGCCATCGGATCACGCAACTCGACCGGCAGTTCATTTGCAGCTGGTTTTGACGCGCGTCGCGCGCTGCCGATGCCGGCGTTGAGCACGTGGTTCGGGTCGCGCAGCATTGCCTCGTCGATATGACCGCCGAGATGACCGAGCGGCCAGGTCGGGCGCTGCCAGGATGTGTCGTCGCGAAGCTGGGCCTCGATCTGGCCTGGGGTCATGCCTTTGTAGAAGTCCCAGCCAGCATTGTAGGCGCGGACGTGTTCAAGGCAGAACCAGAAATAGCGATTCAGTTCAGTGCGGGATTTCGGCGCGCGATAGGAACCTGAATTCGGGCAACCGGGAATGTCGCATAGTTGGCCTGGCGCGTCCGGATCGGGCGCGTAGGCCCGCGGACGGGATGGGCTACGGGTCATGAAAGCCTTATGTGCGGGCTGGGCTGCGGAATGAAAGAGGGAATTGTGCAGATGACACGAAGTGAGCGGATCGAGGCGACCTTGCGGGCAAAGTTTGCGCCGGACGCGATGACGGTGGTGGACGAGAGCGCGCAGCATGCGGGGCATTCAGGCGCATCACCATCCGGTGAGACACATTATCAGGTGGCGATGGAGTCACGATCCTTCATCGGACTCTCACGCGTTGCAAGGGCGCGAGAGGTGCATATGGCGCTGGAGGCCGAATTCTCGACCGGTCTGCACGCACTTGCGCTGAGCCTGCGGGCGCCAGGGGAATAAGGCCGGCGGTTCGCTAGGCTTCCTCTCCGATAAAGGCTTTCTTCATGATTTTGCCGCACCATCGCCACATCGAAGGATGGGGTTCACGGTGGGCGAAAATCGATTGATCAACCGCAATGTCGTGGGCATTGGCGGACGAACGAGCATGCGGCTTGAGCCTGAACTTTGGTGTGCGCTGGATGAGATTGCCCGACGCGAGGGTGTGTCGATCGCGGAAGCCATCCGGGTGGTGGAACTGGCCTGGGCGGAAGGCGGTTATGCGGGCGGGCGAACGAGTGCGGTGCGTGTTCACCTCGTAGGCTATTTCCGCGATGCGGCGACTACGGCGGGCCATCTTCAGGCGGGACATGGCGCGCTTGTTTAGGGGGTGGGCCCCTGCAGCATTGGCTTCAGACGGTGCCGCCAATTTTGATGGTGAAGGCCGAGCACCAGTTCATGAGCGGGTAGGGCTTGCCCTCGAGTGCTGGTGCGGGTGTTTGAAAGCCGTCCGAGAGCGGAGGCGTAACGTGGTAGCGGGTGGCAGACATATCGTTGTCGCTGTCGTGCAGACAGCCGCGGCCGCCGGTGGCAGCACTGGCATAGGCCAGCAGGGCCCGGCCTTGCGGCTTGCGGGCCACTTGGATTCGAACGGTCGCGGGGGCGTCGATTTCGACGGAGACGATAGGAATGTCGCCGAGCTCGTCTCGTGCGGTGAAGCCGCGATTTTGAATGGTCGCGTCGGGGTTGGACGGGATTGGGTGGCCCCAGACCAATGGAGGCACCGGCACGGCGAAGGCTACGGTGATGGTCGTGTCCTGGCATCTGGCGATGATGGGATGAGTGGGCCGGAAGATCTGTCCGGTA
>JAYTHH010000361.1:0-11068 GCA_043732745.1 Rhodospirillales bacterium | reverse complement strand
CGGCGGCTATGGCAACTGCGTGGGCGTGCCGACCGTCGGCGGCGAGATCAATTTCCATCCCAGCTACAACGGCAATCCACTGGTCAACGCCATGACCGTGGGGATCGCCGACAAGAACAAAATCTTCCTCTCGGCGGCCGCCGGCCTCGGCAACCCCGTGGTCTATGTCGGCTCCAAAACCGGCCGCGACGGTATCCACGGCGCCACCATGGCGTCCACCGAATTCGACGCCGACAGCGAAAGCAAGCGCCCCACCGTGCAGGTCGGCGACCCCTTCGTGGAAAAGCTGCTGATCGAGGCGTGCCTCGAACTGATGGCCACCGACGCCATCGTCGCCATCCAGGACATGGGTGCCGCTGGCCTTACCTCGTCGTCGGTTGAAATGGCCGGCAAGGGCGGCGTCGGCATCGAACTCACGCTCGACACCGTGCCGCAGCGCGAGCCCGGAATGTCCGCCTACGAGATGATGCTGTCCGAATCCCAGGAACGCATGCTGATGGTCCTGCGCCCGGACCGCGAAGACGTGGCCCGCGCCATCTTCGACAAATGGGACCTCGACTTCGCCGTCATCGGCCACATCACCGACACCGGACGTATCATCGTCAAGCACAAGGGCATCGTGGAAGCGGACATCCCGCTCGACCCGCTGGCCGACCAGGCGCCGCTCTACCACCGCCCCACCGCCGAAACGCCGAAACAGCCAGACCTCGGCGATATCGCCGACCCCATCGGCGTGATCCCCGCTTTGCTCAAGCTGATCGGCTGCCCCGACCTCTGCTCCCGCGCCTGGGTGTATGACCAATACGACAGCACCGTCGGCGGCCAGACCGTAAAACGCCCCGGCGGCGCCGATGCCGCCGTGGTGCGCATCGATGGCTACAAACGCGCCGTGGCACTCACCACCGACGTCACCCCCCGCTACGTGCAGGCCGATCCCGAAATGGGCGGCCGCCAGGCGGTGGCCGAGGCCTGGCGCAACATCACGGCTGTCGGTGCCTTGCCGCTGGCCATCACCGACAACATGAATTTCGGCAATCCCACCAAGCCCGAGATCATGGGCCAGTTCGCCGCAGCAGTGCGCGGCATCGCGTCGGCCTGCATCGCGCTGGACTTCCCGGTCGTCAGCGGCAACGTGTCGCTCTACAACGAGACCGAGGGGAAGGGCATCCTCCCCACCCCCGCGATCGGCGGCCTCGGCGTGTTGGAAGACGCGGCCGACGCCATCGGCCTCGCGGCATCTACTGGCCAAAGCCTGATCCTCATCGGAGCCATCGCCGGCCATCTTGGCCAGTCCCTCTGGCTGCGCGAGATCGCTGGCCGTGAAGAAGGCCCCCCACCACCGGTCAATCTCGCCACCGAACGCCGCAACGGCGATTTCGTCCGCAACGAAATCCTGGCCGGCCGCGTCGCGGCCTGCCACGACATCGCTGATGGCGGATTGCTGGTCGCCATCGCCGAAATGCTGATGGGCGGCAAGGTCGGCGCCGCGCTCGTGGCAGCGCCCCACGACATCGCACCGCAGGCCTGGTGGTTCGGCGAGGACCAGGCCTGCTACGTGCTTGCAGTCACCGACCCATCTGGCACACTCGCCAAAGCCAGCGCCAAGGGCGTGCCGGCCCGCCTGCTCGGTCAAACATATGGCCTGGATTTGAATTTGGCCGACGGTGCAACCATATCCGTGGAAGCACTGTCCACTGAACACGAACGCTTCTTCCCGGAATGGATGAACTGATCATATGGCCATGCAAGCGAACGAGATCGAAGCCCTGATCAAATCCGCGCTGCCGGATGCCACGGTTGCGATCGAGGATCTTGCCGGCGACGGCGACCACTACGCCGCCACCGTGGTCAGCGAGACGTTTCGCGGCATCAGCCGGGTGAAGCAGCATCAGATCGTGTATGCCGCCCTTCGCGGCCGCATGGGGGGCGAACTGCACGCCCTCGCCCTTCAAACATCAGCCCCCGAATAGGAGCCTCGCCCATGTCCGCCACTGACCGGATCCAGACCGAAATCGCCGCCAACCCCGTCATGCTCTACATGAAGGGCAACGCGATGTTCCCGCAATGCGGCTTCTCCGCCCGCTTGGTGCAGATCCTGACGCATGTCGGCGTGCCCTTCGCCACCGCGAATGTGCTGGAAGACGCCGAGCTTCGGGAGGGTATCAAGACCTTCTCGAACTGGCCGACCATCCCCCAGCTCTATGTGAAGGGCGAATTCGTCGGCGGCTGCGACATCGTCACCGAGATGTTCCAGTCCGGCGAACTGACCACGCTGTTCGCCGAAGCCGGCATTCCGCACAAGGCCGACGCCTAACACCTGATACCTATCCACCGCCTCCGCCTAGCCATAGATCGGCCGGGCGGAGCGGCGTCCCTCCCACACCCCACACAGCCGTACTCAAGGTGCTATGATTGGCGTGCAGATGATGACATTAGCCGAGAACATCTCATGCCCAATCAGCCTGGGGCACCACGCCGGCCATGATCTGCAGCACCGCCAAGGGCGCTACCCGGCGTATCGTGGGCCATTGCCAGATCAGCCAGGGCAACACGACGATCACGAAGGAGATCAGCAGAAAGCTGACTTTGGTGCTCGCAAATAATCCCGAATGCGTATCGAATACAGGAAGCTGTGGTGCTCGCTGTTACAGCAATGCGCATCGCCGTTAGAAAAAATCGGTTACGGTGCCAGATGCGTCTCGAACGCGGCCGGCTGTGTGATCTCAAGCAATTCCAGATCGTCGCTATGGGCAATCTCGCGGTGGCGCACCCCAGGCGGCTGATACACCGATGAGCCGGCCTCGAGCCGCACGGTGCCGATATCCTCGTATTCAAACTCCGCCCAGCCGCGCAGCACATAGACCATCTGAAAATCCAGCGTATGCGTGTGCCAGGCGGGTTTCGCCCCCTCTCCCGCGACCGCGCGAATAACATGCGCCCCGATCCGGCCGCCGGACGCTTCGGCTATCCCGAGATCGCGATAGGCGAAGAACGCCCGCAGACCGGCATCGAACGCGGTATCATCGGCATGCCTGACAAGAGTGGTCATTGTTTCCTCCATTTTTCCTGAGCCTGCGCAATGCGCCTGCCAAATTCAATGGACAGCTCCGGAATCAGACACGGATCTGCGAAAGTCGGCCCGAAAATAACGAGTTTAACGAAAAAATAACGGCCCGGTTCGGCTGCAGACTTCCGTTCAGCCCATAAAAATAGTTGAACCCACGCATCCGTGATGGAACCATCCATTGCGGGCACTCCACCATTGCTGTTAGCAACCTCCTGCAAGATTAATCAAGAATGATACACAATCTTTTAGGTGGAAATTTCCCAATGGCGATTTTGACTGTGGGTTCTGCCTCACAATACAAGACTATTTCTGCGGCTGTACTTTCATCGCAGAGCGGAGATACGATAAATGTTTCCTCAGGCACTTATACAAATGATTTTCTAAACATCAACCACAGTCTCAATCTCGTCGCGCTCGGCGGTGTCGTTAATCTGGTCGCCACCGTGCAACCACCCAACGGCAAGGGCTACATCGACGAGGGCGGCGCCGGCGTTTCGGTCGGGATCACCGGTTTCGATATCTCCGGCGTAACGGTCGCTGACCAAAATGGTGCGGCTGTCCGCTACGAAGGCGGCATGCTCACACTCAACAACGATACCATCCACAACAACCAGGACGGCCTGCTGGCCAATTCGGACTCAAATGGTGTCATCACCATCAACGGATCGAAGTTCTACGCAAACGGCGCTGGCGACGGCTACAGCCACAACATCTACGTCAACCACATCGCCAGCCTGACCGTCAGCAGCAGCACGATCACCGGCGCACTGGTCGGCCATGACATCAAAAGCCGTGCGGCATCCACCACGATCATCGGCAATGTCATCACCGATGGCAGCAACGGAACCGCCAGCTACGAGATCGACCTGCCCAATGGAGGCGTCGCCGATATTGAGAACAACTTCATTCAAAAGGGTGTGAACGCGCAGAACCCGATCGCCATATCCTACGGCGAGGAAGGGAATCTTCAAACCACCTCAAGCCTGAAGGTGGCCGGCAACGTTGTCATCAACGACAGCCCGTCCCCCAGCAGCACCGCTCTCAAGAACGCCTCGGGCATCGTGGCCGACATGAGCAACAACAGCCTGTTCGGCTGGAAAACCGTGAGCAGCGGTCAGGTCAATGTCTCCGCCACCACGACACTCAGCACCGAGCCAACCAACGCCGTAGCCCCTGTCCCGACACCCCCAGCACCCACGTCACCCGACACGCTCATCCTGACCGTCTCCGAGGATGCGTGGAACGGGGACGCGCAGTTCAAGGTCAGCGTGGACGGCGTTGACGTCGGCTCAACCTTCACCGCCACCTCGTCACATGCGGCCGGTGCGTCGCAGCAAATCGCGATCGCCGGAAACTGGGGAGCCAACGCGCATAGCGTCAGCGCCAACTTCATCAACGACGCCTATGGCGGATCCTCCACCACCGACCGAAATCTCTACGTGAACGGCGTCAACTATGACGGGCGCGACGTAGACAACAGCAGCGCCACATTCCTCTGGAACGAAACCAAGACGTTCAACCTGACCCCGCCCGTCACGTCAGACACCCTTATTCTCAACGTCGCGGAAGATGCGTGGCAGGGGGATGCGCAGTTCAAGGTCAGCGTGGATGGCGTGGACGTGGGCGCAACCTTCACCGCAACCGCGTCGCACGCCACGGGTGCCACCCAGCAGATCGCCATCGCTGGAAACTGGGGCGCCAACGCGCGCACCGTCAGCGCCAGCTTCATCAACGACGCCTATGGCGGGACCGCCGCCACCGACCGAAATCTCTACGTGAACGGTGTGAACTATGACGGCCACGACATCTCCAACACCAGTGCCATATTCCTCGCCAACGACACCAAAACGTTCAACCTGACCCCGCCCGTCACGTCAGACACCCTTATTCTCAACGTTGCGGAAGATGCGTGGCAGGGGGACGCACAGTTCAAGGTCAGCGTGGATGGCGTGGACGTGGGCGCAACCTTCACCGCAACCGCGTCGCACGCCACGGGTGCCACCCAGCAGATCGCCATCGCCGGAAACTGGGGCGCCAGCGCACACAGCGTCAGTGCGAGCTTCATCAACGACGCCTATGGCGGAAACGCCGCCGCCGACCGAAATCTCTACGTGAATAGCGTAAACTACAACGGGCACGACATATCAGATAGCAGCGCTACATTCCTTTGGAATGACACCAAAACGTTCAACCTGGCCGCACCCGCTCCGACCTTCATCACGCTACATCTGGCCGAGGATGCCTATCTCGGAGACGCACAATACAGCGTGGCAATCGACGGAAAGCAGGCAGCACCAAATGGTACAGTGACAGCCATCAATGGCTCCGGCCACACGCTCGACGTCAGTATCGCAAGCGCCGTGGCATCAGGCTGGCATGACCTCGCACTATCATTTCTGAACGATGCATATGGCGGCTCCCCCGACGCCGATCGCAATCTCTATTCAAAAGGCATGGAGGTGGCCGGCACACCGGTCTCGGGGGCATCTTTCACGCTTCTCAGCGAAGGCGCACATCACGTCTCGTTCTTCGTGCCGTAGGTCTGGCTCGCGCCGCTTGGGGTCGGCGCGCTTTCCGCAGGGGGCCATCATCAACGCTTTGCATTGACAATGCGGGCGCCGAGCCCGCATTGCGAAACGGTCACCTTTAGGAGCGACCGTGATGCGCTACACGATCACCGGCACCGTGATGCAGACCGTCGCCATCGACCTGATGCCCGGCGAGGTCGTGTTCAGCCAGACCAATTCGATGTGCTGGATGAACGACGCCATCCAGATGAACACCAACTCTGGCGGCGGCTTCTTCTCCGGCCTGAAGCGCAGTTTCGGCGGCGGCTCGTTCTTCGTTACCGATTTTACCTCCAGCGGAAACGGCCATGTGGCCTTCGCTCCGCGTTTCCCCGGCACCATCATGCCGGTGCAACTCGCCGTCGGACAGTCGCTGCTGTGCCGGAAGGAAACCTTCTTGATCGCGGAAAAATCCGTGACGCTCGAAATCACCTTCCAAAAGCGCCTCGGCGCCGGCTTCTTTGGTGGTGAGGGGTTCATCCTGCAGAAGGTCACCGGCCCCGGCCTGGTGTTCCTCGATCTGTCCGGCGAGGTGGTTGAGAAGGACCTGGGCCCGGGCGAGCGCCTTCTCGTCCATTCCGGCCATGTCGGCGTCATGGACCCGACCGTGCAGTTCGACATCCAGATGGTGCGCGGCTTCAAGAATGTGCTGTTCGGCGGCGAGGGCCTGTTCCTCGCGACAATCACCGGTCCTGGCCATGTGGCGTTGCAGAGCATGCCGATCATGAACCTCGCCGAGGAGATCGCCCGTTACCTACCCAGCAAAGGCAGCTCAAGCGACACCGGCACCACAGTGGCAGCCGGCGCCGCCGGCGGCCTTCTGGGCAGCATTTTTGGGGGTTCCAGCAACAGCACCGACACCTAAATCGCGCTATGCCGCTTCCGCCTTGAAATCCTTGATATCGCGAAACGTCAGCCCAGGATTCTGCTCGGCTGTGCGCCGCATCATGAAGTTGCTGGACGCCAGATAAACCGGATCGCCATCGACATCGTCCGCCATCGAGCTGCGCTGGTCCAGGCAGAACTTCTCCACCAACAGCTTGTCGCCAGACACCCACCGCGCCAGCTGAAACGGCGTCGTATCAAATCCGATCGGCACGCCGTATTCGCCGGCCAGCCGCGCCACCAGCACGTCAAGCTGCAAGGTGCCGACCACGCCCACCATCGGCGGCGCGCCGTCCTGCGGGCGGAACAACTGCACCACGCCTTCCTCGGCCAGCTCCTGCAACGCCTGGCGCAACTTCTTTGCCTTCATCGCATCCGACAGCCGCACGCGACGAAGAATTTCCGGGGCAAAATACGGCACCCCCACAAAGTTCAGGTCCTCGACCTCGGACAGCGTATCGCCGATGCGCAGCGTTCCGTGGTTGGGAATGCCCACCACGTCGCCAGCAAAGGCCTCGTCGGCGATCTGCCGATCCCGCGCGAAAAAGAACTGCGGCGCGTGCAGCGGGATCAACTTGCCCGTCCGCACCTGCTTCAGCCGCATGCCGCGCACCAGTTTGCCCGAGCATACCCGCGCAAAGGCAATGCGATCGCGGTGGTTGGGGTCCATGTTCGCCTGGATTTTGAACACCAGTGCGGTGAGGTTCTCTTCGTTGGCCTGCACCACCCGCGTATCTGCCGGCTGTGCGCGCGGCGTCGGGCCGTATTCCGCCAGCGCACCGAGCAGATCGGCCACCCCGATGTCGCGGATGGCGCTGCCGTACAGCACCGGCGTCAGATGGCCGGCCTCGAAGCTCGCCACATCGAATTCCGGCAGCGCGCCGCGCACGAGGTCAAGCTCCTCGCCCATCGCAATCATCCGCGCGTCGGATTGATCGAGCTCCGTCGTCAGCCGGTAGGTCCGCTTGCGAATATCGTACGTACCGACAAAATCCGAAGCACGTCCCACCGGCCAGGTCACAGGAGCCGTGTCGAGCGCCAGCGCGGACGACACCTCGTCCAGCAGCGCAAACGGGTCCTGCGCCTCGCGGTCCATCTTGTTGATGAACGTAATGATGGGAATGTCGCGCAGCCGGCAGATCTCGAACAGTTTGCGCGTGCGCGCCTCGATGCCCTTGGCCGCGTCGATCACCATCACGGCTGCATCCACCGCCGTCAGCGTGCGATACGTGTCCTCGGAAAAGTCTTCGTGGCCCGGTGTGTCCAGCAGGTTGAACACGCAGCCGGCGTGCTCGAACGTCATCACCGACGTCACCACGGAGATACCGCGGTCGCGCTCGATGCCCATCCAATCCGACCGCGTACGCCGGCGCTCGCCCTTTGCGCGCACGTTGCCTGCCATCTGAATGGCGCCGCCTTCGCGCAGCAACCGTTCTGTGAGGGTGGTCTTGCCGGCGTCAGGATGAGAGATGATCGCAAACGTGCGTCGCCGCGCGATCTCAAAGTCGGATTCAATGCTCATGATCCGGCGCTTATAGACGCAATCCAGGCCTGATAGCGAGAAGCCGGTGCCCGACCCGCACCGTGCGGATCGGACACCGCCGAAAGCCCTACTTCACGGTCACCCAACGCATCGGAAAGTAGTTGTCCGCCGGCTGCGTCAGCTCGATATTGTTCTTCGACGCCCAAACGATCGTTTGCTGGTGCAGCGGCAGCGTGCCGAAATCGCCCTGGATGGTCTTTATCGCCTCGTCGATCATCGCCGTGCGCTTGCCCTGGTCCAGCTCGACGCCGATCTGCTCGATCAAACCATCCACCTTCTCGTTGGAATAGCCGCCATCGTTGCCGATGCCCCAGCCGGGGTTCTTGCCGCGCGTCTGCATCAGCTGCTTCAGCGCGTTATGGGCGTCATACGTCGCCGGCGTCCAGCCCAGCATGTAGAAGCTGGTCTCGTAACGGGGATACCCGACCTCGGCGAAAAATTTCACCTTCGTGCGGGCATAGACCTCAACCTTTACGCCCACCTTGGCCATCATCGACGAAATCGCTGTGCAGATCGCCTCGTCGTTGACATAGCGATCGTTCGGGCAATCCAAGGTGATGCCGAAGCCATTCGGGTATCCGGCCTCGGCCAGCAGGGCCTTGGACTTCGCAATGTCGGTTTTTGGCCGCGTGTTCAGCGCCGCATTGAACCCGGTGATCCCAGCCCCCCACAGCTCCCAGGTCGGCTTCGCCTGGCCGCGCATCACCACCTTGGCGATCGCTTCCTCGTCGATCGCCAGCGCGAACGCTTCACGCACCCGCTTGTCCTTCAGCGGGTTCTTGCCCTTCACAGTGGACTTCAGCAGCTCGTCGTTGATCTGGTCCATGCCCAGATAGATCGTGCGCAGCTCCGGCCCCTGGATCAGCTTCAAACCGGGCGTCTTGCTGATCCGCTCCATGTCCTGGGTCGGCACCGAGTAGATCATGTCCATCTCGCCCGACAGCAAGGCCGCCACGCGGGTGGGGTCGGAGCCGATGACAGTGAATTCAAACCGGTCGAGATTATGCTCGGCCTTGTCCCACCAGCCGGGGTTCTTCTCCATCACCGTGCGACGATCGGCCTCTCGCAAGGTCAGGCGAAACGGGCCGGTGCCCATCGCGTTGCGCAGCGCGAAATTCTCGCTGGTGCCGACGATGGCGGGCTCGGCGGAGTTGTTCTTCTCCATCCACGCCTGGTTCACGATCGCCATCGACGTCAGCTCGGACAGCAGGATCGGGTCCGGCCCCTTGGTCTCGATCTCCACCGTCAGGTCGTCGATCTTGCGGACATCCTTGATGGCGCCGACAACATCCTGAAGCTGCGAGCTTTTCGAGCCGATGCGCTTGAAGGAGAACACAACGTCGTTGGCGGTGAACGCGCTGCCATCTTCCCACTTCACGCCAGGGCGCAGCTTGAAGCGCCAGACGGTGGCACTGGTCTGTTCCCAGCTCACGGCCAGGGCCGGCTCCACGCCCAACTTCTTGTCGCGCCGGACCAGCGGCTCGTAGATGTTCGACAGCAGCGAGTTCTGCACGGTTTCGTTGAGCGTGTAGGGGTCCATCGCCCGCACGTCGCCATTGTTGGCCCATTTGAAAACCGCGGCCTGTGCCGGCACAACCGACACAAGCGATGCCGTTGCCAGCATCAACCCCAAGATTTTAGCGCGCATTGACGTCTCCCCCAGACATGGTCGCGGAAGGATAGGCGCAATGCAGCTTTGCGCAACCGGCATGAAGTTTCGTATCGTTACCGCACCAAGGCGCCCACGGGCCTGATCTCGCCGACATGAATGCCGTTCCAATTTCGCAGTTCGGCCTGTTCCATCGCAGCGAATTCGGCATTGTCCGGCTTCAGGAAACGGGCGATCAAGGCCGCCGTGACGATTTCGGCCGCACGGCCGGCGCCGTCATCGCATTTCACCGCAATGCCGAGGCCCAGTTCGGGCAGCGCCACGCAATAGACACCCTCAGCGCCGGTCTTGCTGAACACCCGATCGCCCAGCACGGTCATCAGCCTTGTATCAAAACGCCCGGTCCCGGCGACCATGAACGGATGGGCCGCCACCGCACGACGCAAACGCGCTGCGGCCGCAGCCCGATCCGCCGAAAGCCCCTGCCCCGTGCCGAACCGGGCAAACGACAGCGCCAGCGCGTGCAGCGGAATCGCGTAGGTCGGAATGGAACAGCCATCGACGGCGCGATTGCCCTCATCGAGCCGCGCGCCGGTGGTCTCGGCCAACGCCGCGGTCACGGCGCGCATGGCCGGATGCTCCGGCTGCACATAGCCCTTGGGATCAACACCCATGTCACACGACAGGCAGATGAAGCCGGAATGCTTGCCCGAGCAGTTGTTGTGCAACGCCGACGGCATCAGCCCCGCCGCCGCGAGCGCCCGCGACGGTTCGTCGCGTGGCCAATGCGTGCCGCATTCCAGACAGGACACATCCCGCCCGGCCTTTGCCAGCATCGACACCGCGCCCTCGGTGTGTGCGACCTCGCCGGAATGCGACGAGCAGGCCAGCGCCAGTTCGGCATCGGTCAGGCCCAAGCGGTCCGCTGCCCCGGTCTCGACCAGCGGCAGCGCCAGCAACGCCTTGATGGCCGAGCGCGGATACACTGCCGCATCGACATCGCCGATCGCAAACACCGTCCTCCCCGCGGCATCGACCACAACCGCCGCCCCAGCATGGCGTGACTCGACCAGCGCCCCGCGCGTGACCTCAACCAAAACCGCGTCCATCCGCCACTCCCTCAAGAAAAAACCCGCCGCACCAGGGTGCAGCGGGTTTGAAGTTTCAGCCAGTCGTCTTTTACAGCTCTGCGCGTGTGCGCAGCGAAATCAACGCGAGTAGAATTCGACCACCAGGTTCGGTTCCATCTGCACCGGATACGGCACATCGGACAGCTTGGGCGCGCGAATGAAGCGGCCCTTCATGGCGCGGTGATCGACTTCCACGTATTCGGGCACGTCGCGCTCGGCGGTCTGCGAGGAATCGAGCAAGCAGGCGAGCTGCTTGGACTTCTCCTT
>JAYTHH010000360.1:0-3408 GCA_043732745.1 Rhodospirillales bacterium | reverse complement strand
CCTGCTGCGCGAGCTTGCCGATGCCGGCACGTCGGTGCTGATGGTGGAGCAGAACGTGCGGAGCGCGCTTGGCGTGAGCGATCGCGTGCTATTGCTAGAAGGCGGGCGGCTGGTGATGGACGGCCCAGCCGCGAATTTTCTCAACGACCCCGACCTCAACCGCGTGTTTCTCGGCGCGGCAAAACAAAGCAACAAGGAACCAACCCCATGATCCAGCGCCGCGCCACTTTGAAACTTGCTGCCACCGCACTCGTCGCTGAAGCACTGGCGGTTCCCGCTCTCGGCATCCACACCGCAAGGGCGGCCGAAACGGTCAAAATGATCGACGATGTCGAACTGTCCGGCCCCGGCGTCACCTCTGGATCGATGTGGAAGAACGGCGTCGACATGGCGATCAAGGAGATCAACGCCGCCGGTGGCATCCTCGGCCGGCAGATCGAGATTAGCCATCAGGATAACCAGAGCCAGGCGCAGATCGCCAAGGCCGTCGCCACCAAGGCGATCGACGACGAGCCCTATGTGCTGCTCGGCCCAATCTTCTCGGGCGATGTGAACGTGTCCAGCGCGGTGGCCGAAGATGCCGAGACGCCGATGTTCATGGGCGGCGAGGCGGCAAATCTCACGCAGCAGGGCAAGAAATACCTGTTCCGCAGTTCGCTGAGCCAGGCGGCCGCGATGCCGAAAGTGGCCAACTACATGCAGAAGACCGGCATCAAGTCGGTGGTGATCGTCTGGATCTCCAACGATTTCGGCAAAGGTGGGCATGACACCATGCTCAAGGAGCTGAATACCCGGGGGATCAAGGTGCTGGTCGATATCCCGACCGAGCCCGGCCAGATGGACTACACCTCGGTTGTGGTGAATGCGGTCAAGGCCGGTGCCGATGCCATCTTCAGCTATAAGAACGAAGAGGAAAGCGCCCGCTTCCTGATCGCGCTGCGCAAGTATGGCTACGACAAGCCGGTGATCGGTGAGACGGTGCTGGTCAGCCAGCGCGTGATCGAGTTGGCCGGCACCGCCGCCAACGGCGCCCGCGGCCATGTGGGTCTCACCGTCGATGCGCCGAATCCATTGGTGCAGGCGTATGGCGCCAAGTTCAAATCCATCTACGGCTATGCCAGCGACCATAACGGCATCAAGGGTTACACCTCGATCTATCTCATCAAGGCGGTAACAGAGAAGTTGGGGAAATTTGACCGCAAGGCGCTGGCCGCTGCCATCCATGGCGGCAGTTTCTCGGCCAAGCAGTATCCTGGTCTGTTGCTCGATGTATCGTTCGATGCCGCCGGCGATCTGGACCGCGAGAGCTATCTTGTGGAGGTGCGCGACGGCAAGCAGGTAGTGACCGAAACGCTGCCACCGTTGGGCAAGAAGGGCTGATATCAGCGCTTCACCCCGATAGCGACGCCGATGTCGGCGTCGAACACGAGCTTCGACGGAACCGAGGCGGACCGCGTATGTCCGTCGTGCCGCAGTCTTATCCGCCAGCCCCTCGCGATACCGCGAAAGGCTTGCGGCCAGCGCCTTCGGTGCCGGGTGCGCAGCATGTCTCGGACCTCAACGAAATGCTCGGGAGTTGCAATAGACCGAAAGCGCGCCTCGTCGATACCGCGCAGGCGGCCAATCGCGTTGACGAAAGCCTGCTCGAAATCTTTCAGCGGCGGCGTCTCCAACGTTTGGCCGGACGTGATCATCCGGCGCGCGAGATCGCTGGCCAGTTCGTGCGCCTGGCGGAAGGAGATGCCTTCCTCCCGCACCAGCGTGTCGGCATCTTCGGTGATGGTGATGCAGCTTTCGGCGATGTGCCTGCGCACGCGCGCTTCGATGCAGCCATAGGCGTTCTCCTGCAGCTCAGCGAAGCCAAATAGCGATGCCACACGCGCACGGTCCAGGCCGAAGCCCGATGTGGTGATGGCGGCGGCGCCCTGTTTGGCGTGGGCCAGAAGTCGGGCCAGAAGGGTTTCAAGCTTCGCCAGCAGAGCCAGTGGGCGGGTTCGCAGTATCCTCTTGAAGATGGTCTGGTCAGTTCCGTGCCTTGGTGCCCTACGCGTTCCGGTTGTTGGCCAATCTTGTGGCCTAGCCCAGGCACCGTCAAACGTGTTCTCGTGGGCGTCGGGCACGGAATGTTCGATCCAAAATGCCACGTTTGAGATGGAGATACAACGTGAACGATATCGCACCGCCAAACATGATTAGTGCCTTCGATCATCCGGCTGGGCAGGCCGCCACTTCGGTTGCAGGCGGCGCCTTGGGATTTCGCGGCGAACTGCTGCACATCCATATCGCGGCCAAAGCGTCGTCGGATATGCAGGCGCTGGCTGAAGCACGCTGTGTGGCTGGGCGCGGGATCGAGGGAGATCGTTATTTCAACGGCAACGGGAGGTATTCACCGAAGGCTGATGTTCGCGAGATCACTCTGATCGAGCAGGAGGTTCTGGACGCACTGCGGCGCAACGATCCGCCGCTGCAGGGTGGGCCGATTTCGCTCCAGCCGGGTGAGCATCGCCGCAACCTGACGGTGTGGGGTGTGCCATTGAATCACTTGGTCGGCAGGCGGTTCCGCGTGGGCGAGGTAATGCTGCGGGGCGGGCGTTTGAATTTCCCCTGCAAATATCTCGAGAAATTGCTGAATCGGGCGGTCTTTCTGCCGTTGTTTAATCGATCCGGATTGAACTGCTCGATCGAGAGATCCGGGGTGATCAGGCCTGGTGATGCAATCGAACTGGTGTAGACCGGGAGATGCCTGGGCTGTGCCTGGTCTATGGGAGTCCGTAGCCGTATTTCTCGATGATGGCGCGGGCCTCCGGGCCTTTCAAGAACGCCAGGAAGCCGGTCGCAGCGGTGTTGCCGGCGCCCTTCTTCAGCAGCACCGCGTCCTGCAGGATGGGCGCGTAGAGAGTCTCCGGCACCAGCCAGCGTGAGCCGGAGCTGTTCCCGGCCAACTGCGACAGCGCCACAAAGCCCAGCTCGGCATTTCCCGTGTCGACGAACTGGAAGGCCTGCGCAATGGAATTGCCCTGGACGATCTTCGGCTGCAGCGCGTCATAGATGCCCAATGCCTTCAACGTCTCGATTGCGGCGGCCCCGTACGGCGCCGTTGCGGGGTTGGCGATCGATAGCTTTGCGAAGCGGGCGGCCTTCAGGGTGTTGCCGTCCTTCACCATATCAACCGCTCGGCTCCACAGCACCAGTTTGCCGATGGCGTAGGTATATCGGGTGGCCGCATCGGCAAGCCCATCTTTGACCAGTTGCCAGGGCCGATCCTGATCGGCGGAGAGCAGGACCTGGTATGGCGCATCCTGTGTGATCTGAGCATAGAACTGGCCGGAGGCGCCGAAACTCAGCACTGCCTCGTCGCCGGTCGCAGCCTTGAAGGCGGCAGCGATGTCCTTGGCCGGCTCAGTGAAG
>JAYTHH010000359.1:0-11094 GCA_043732745.1 Rhodospirillales bacterium | reverse complement strand
CTACAATTGCAGGCGGGTCAGCCGCCTGAAGGCGGCATGACCAGGAAGACTTTCCGCCACAACGCCTCGGGTAGAACGTGAAGCCGACAGGCTGCTAGACAATCATTCCGGGGCCGCCGCCACCCTGTGAGTCGGGCCCCGCTGCCTGCTTGGCTTCCAGAGTGGCCAGGCGGGCCTCAAGAGCGGCGAGCTGCAGGGCGGCGATTTCCTGGCCGGTACGCGCCAGGCTGGCCATCTCCGCGATCGCTTCGACCTCCTCGCGCCGGACGAGGTCGAGCTTGCGGATGGTCTCTTCGACGCGAGCGCGTACGAGCTGCTCGGCTTCCTCGCGCAGGCCAGACAACGCCGACAGCGCGCCGCCGGCAACGCCTGCGAGATCATCGAAAATGCGGGGGCGGTCGGCCATGTGTGTCTCCCGAGGTAGCATGTGGCGGTTCATATGCGGCTTTCACCGGAACGCCATGCCCCGTATATGCGACGCGACATTCAAAAATAAGGGCAATCATGATCCCGGTCCTGATGTTTCCGCAGTTCGACCCGGTTCTGATCGCCATCGGGCCGCTATCGATCCGCTGGTATGCACTCGCCTACATCAGCGCGCTGGTGGTCGGCTGGCGGCTGGTGCGGCGCTGGGTGACCTGGGAGCCCGAGGTTGCCACGGCCGAGCAGGCGGATGATTTCCTGACCTGGGCGACATTGGGCGTGGTGTTGGGCGGGCGGCTTGGCTACGTGCTGTTCTATCAGCCGGCCTATTTCGTCGAGAATCCGCTGCAGGTGTTTGCGCTGTGGCAAGGCGGCATGTCGTTCCATGGCGGCATGCTGGGGGTGAGCCTGGCGATCGTGCTGTACTGCCAGCATGAGCGGATGTCCGTGCTGGGCTTTGCCGATCGCATCGCCATCGCGGCGCCGATCGGACTAGGACTGGGCCGCGTGGCGAACTTCATCAACGGCGAGCTGTGGGGGCGCGAGGCGCCGGACACGCTGCCCTGGGCGATGATCTTTCCCAATGGGGGGCCGATGCCGCGCCATCCCAGCCAGATCTATCAGGCGCTGATGGAAGGGCTCGTTCTGTTCGGCATCATGCTGCTGTGCGCGCGCAGCCAAGCGATCCGGGCGCGGTTCGGCGCGTTGACCGGGATTTTCCTGTCCGGCTACGCCATCGCCCGCATTATCGGTGAGTTCTTCCGCCAGCCCGATGCGTTTCTGGGGTTTCTGTTCGCCGGCGCCACGATGGGCCAATTGCTGTCGGTCCCGATGCTGATCGCGGGGATTGTGCTGATCGCCTGGTCCAAGCCGAAGACCGCATGACCGAGCGGCTGGATCTGTTCATGGCGCGCGCCAATGCCGCGTATTACGCCACGCAGGACCCGTTCGCCGATTTCACCACCTCGCCCGAGATCAGCCAGGTGTTCGGCGAGCTTTTGGGGCTTTGGAGTGCGGTGGTGTGGCAGTCGATGGGCAGCCCGTCCGGCGTGATCCTGGCCGAAGCCGGGCCCGGGCGCGGCACCTTGATGGCCGACGCGCTGCGGGCGATCGGGCGGGTGGCGCCGCATTTCGGGCGTGCCTTGCAGGTGCATCTGGTGGAGAACTCTGAAGCCTTGCGCGCCGTGCAGGCGACCAAGCTGGAGGCCGTCTGGCATGGCAGGGTGGGGGATATTCCCGATGGCCCGATGATCCTGCTGGCCAACGAGTTCCTCGATGCGTTGCCGATCCGGCAATTCGTGCGGCATGAGACGTGGCAGGAAATGCATGTGACCGAAGGGCGATGGGCTGAAATTCCGACCGATGCCGTGCTGCCGGACGATCCGGAGGGCGCGGTGCGGGAGATTTGCGAACCGGCGATCGATCTGGTGCGCCATCTGGCAGCGCGCTTCCTGGCCCAGCCGGGCGCAGCGTTGTTCCTCGATTACGGGCCTGCGGAATCCGCTCCGGGTGCCAGCTTGCAGGCGTTGCAGGGCGGCGCGCCGTGCGATCCGCTGGTGGAGCCGGGCACTGCCGATCTCACCGCGCATGTCGATTTCGAAGCTCTCGGGCGGGCAGCGTCGGGCCTCGCCGTGCACGGGCCGGTGCCGCAGGGAAAATTCCTGGCCCGGCTCGGCCTGTTCCAGCGCACCGGCATCCTGGCACGCACGCGCACGCCTCAGGCTGCCGCACGCATGATGGACGGCGCCCGCCGGCTTGCCGAGCCCGATGGCATGGGCCGGCTGTTCAAGGCGCTGGCGCTTTGCCACCCTTCGCTTCCACCGCCTCCGGGATTTGCCGAATGACCGCAGATGCTCTGATCTCGAAAGCTTTGGGCGTGCGCCACGGCTTCTTCACCCGCAATGGCGGCGTGTCGCAGGGACCGTTCGCCAGCCTGAACTGCAGCCTGTCTGGGGCGGATGCGCGCGATGCGGTGCTGGAAAATCGGGCGCGGGTGGCACGCGCCATCGGGGCGGACCCGGCGTCGCTCATGGGCGCAACCCAGGTGCACGGCATCGCGGTGGCGCAGGTCAACGCCCCATGGCTGCCCGGCGCGGGCCCGCGCGCCGATGCCATGATCACCGACCGTCCCGGCCTGGCGCTGGGCATCGTGACCGCCGATTGCGCGCCGGTTCTGTTCGCCGACGCGAATTCCGGCGTGGTTGCGGCGGCGCATGCCGGCTGGCGTGGCGCGGCGGACGGTATTCTGGAGGCTGTGGTCGCTGCGATGCGCGCGATGGGCGCCACGTCGATCAGCGCCAGCGTCGGGCCATGCATCGGACAGGCCTCGTATGAGGTGGCGGCCGACATGCGTGACGCAGTGCTGGCCCGCGATGCCGGTTTCGCCCGCTTCTTTGCCGACGGCGCCCGACCGGACCGCTGGCAGTTCGACCTCGCCGGGCTTTGCGCCGCAAGGCTTGCCGCGCTCGACGTGCAGGTGGATGTGATCGACGCAGACACCTTGTCTGATTCCGGCCGCTTCTTCAGCCATCGCCGGCGGACCCTGGCCGGTGGCGGCCCGATCGGCCATCAGATGTCGGCGATTTCGCTATGATGCCATATCTCGACCAGGCGCGTTCCCCCGTCGTTACGCGTCTGACGGCGCTGCTTCTGCTGCTCGTGCTCACGTCATGCGGCGGATTGCCGCGGCCGTTCGAGGGCTATCCGGGGGCCACCGCTGCGCGCCTGGCGCAGCCGCCGCCGGCGCGGCTGTCGGTGGCGCCGCCGAAGGCCGCCCTGCTGCCGGACAAGGCCTCCGCCCAGTTCGCCGATGCGATGGCCGAGGCGCTGTCTGGCCAGGATGTGCCTGCCATCGCCACTGCGCCGCGCAAGGGCGATTGGCGGCTGGAGATGACGGCGCAACTCGGCGACGGCGTACAGACAAGCGACGTGATCCCGATCTATACCGTGTTCGACAGCACTGGCGAGCAGGCCGGCGTGCAACAGGGGCAGCCGGTCGCAGCCAGCGTGTGGAGCCAGGGGTCGCTCGCCACGATGAAGACGGCGGCCGCCAACGCTGCACCGGGCATTGCCGATCTGCTGTCACGGATCGAGGCGTCGCGCCGGGCCAGCGACCCGAACAGCTTGGTCAATCGCCCTGCGAAGCTTGTGGTGCCGGATGTGACGGGGGCGCCCGGGGACGGCAACCGCCAGTTGGCGCGGCAAATGCGCCTGGCGCTGGCCGGGCAGGGGATGCTGGTGCAGGACGTGACGCCGAAGGATGGGCAGACCGATTTCACCATCGCCGGCAAGGTGGTGGCGGTGCCGATCGCCGGGAAAATGACGCGTATTGAGATCCAGTGGATCGTGTCCGATCCGAAGGGCGACGAGCGCGGCCGGATCGTGCAGCTCAACGAGGTGCCGGCCGGCTCGCTGGATCGGCTGTGGGGCGACGTGGCCGTGGTGGTTGCGTCCGAGGCGGCCGGTGGCGTGAAGGACGTGGTCGCACGGCAGACCGGCGCCCGGACGAAATAGCCCGGACGAAATGATCAGGATGAAATAAACAGCCTGGCCGTGAAGTGACATCGCGATGTCACATTGCTATGACGTTGCTGCGTTGACTTCCCCCGATATTCTCGTCTCTGAGGGCCTGGGGCATCCCCCTGGCCGTCGCTCTCGCGTTCACTTTCCTGGCCCGGACCATCCATTCATGAAAATCGTCGCGTGCAACAGCAACCGACCGCTGGCCGAAGCGGTTGCGGCAACTCTCAACCTGTCGTTGACCCGCGCTTCGGTGCGCCGCTTCGCCGACATGGAGGTGTTCGTCGAGATCCATGAGAACATCCGCGGCGAGGATGTGTTCGTGATGCAGAGCACGTCCTATCCTGCCAATGACAATCTGATGGAGTTGCTGATCACGCTCGATGCGCTCCGGCGTTCGTCGGCGCGGCGGGTGACGGCGGTGGTGCCGTATTTTGGCTATGCCCGCCAGGATCGCAAATCCGGCCCGCGCACGCCGATCTCGGCCAAGCTGGTGGCCAACCTGATCACCGAGGCAGGTGCCGACCGCGTGCTGACGATGGATCTACATGCCGGCCAGATCCAGGGCTTCTTCGATATCCCCGTCGACAATCTGTATTCCGAGCCGCTGTTCACCAAGGACATTCAGGAGCGTTATGTCGGGCGCGATATCATGATCGTGTCGCCGGATGTCGGTGGCGTGATACGCGCGCGCGCCATCGCGACGCGGCTGAATTGCGATCTGGCGATCATCGACAAGCGGCGCGAGCGCGCCGGCGTTTCCGAAGTGATGAACGTGATCGGCGACGTGACCGGGCGGGACTGCATCATGATCGACGACATCGTCGATTCTGGCGGCACCTTGTGCAACGGCGCCGCGGCGCTGATGGCCAACGGCGCACGCTCGGTCAGCGTCTACATCACCCACGGCGTGCTTTCCGGCGGCGCCGTGGCGCGCATCGCAGCCAGCCCGATCGAGATGATGACGATCACCGACACCATCCTGGCGACTGAGGCGGTGAAACTGTCCGGCAATATACGCCAACTGTCGATCGCCTCGCTGCTGTCCGAGGCGATGCGGCGGATCAGCGAGGAAAGCTCGGTGAGTTCGCTGTTCGATTAAGAGTCAGACAAAGAGGGATCGACCATGAAGTTGTTCTATTCGCCGGGCGCCTGTTCATTGGGTATTCATGTAATCCTAGAAGAGACAGGGGCGGCATTCGAACCGGTGCTGTGCAGCGTGCGCGACGGCTCCAACCGCAAGCCGGAATTCCTGGCGCTGAATCCGAAGGCAAAGGTGCCCACGCTGGTTCGCGACAACGGCCTGGTGCTGACAGAATATCCCGCCATCGCCGTGTATCTCGCCCGCACCCACGAAACTGCGCATCTGCTGCCGGCCGACGTCGATGCCGAGGCGGAGGCGCTGGAGGCAATGGACTTCATCGTGGCCACCGTGCACATGCAAGGCTTCACCCGCATTGCGCGGCCGGCCAACTTCACGCCGAACCAGGCAGATATCGAAGCGGTGAAGACCCGTGGCCGCGAGATTTTTGCCGCCGGCATGGACCTTCTGGAAGCCCACATGGAAGGTCGCGCGTTCGTGGCCGGTGACGCGTTCTCGGTGGCCGACGCCACGTTGCTGTATGTGGAGAACTGGGCGCCGCGCGCGGAATATATGTTGGGCCCGAACCTGGCCGCGCATCTGGGCCGTATGAAGGCGCGGCCATCGGTTCAGCGCGCGTTTGCCGCCGAAGGCCTGTCGCTTTGATCGCATTGACGCAAACGCCGTTCTGGTTTCTGCGCCATGGCGAGACCGACTGGAACACGCAGAATCTGAGCCAGGGCAATGTCGACATTCCCTTGAACGCGACGGGTATTGCCCAGGCGCATCTGGCAGCGGCGCGGCTGCGCCATCGCGGCATCACCTCCATCGTGTCCTCGCCGCTGTCGCGCGCGCACGACACCGCCCTGATCACCGCCGACCTGCTGGGTCTTCCCGTCACGCTGGACGAGGGGCTTCGTGAAGTGTCGTTCGGCGCATTCGAAGGCCAGCCGATGTCGGACTGGTTTGCCGATTGGGTGGCCGGTCACGCGACGCCTGAAAAGGCCGAGAGCTTCGCCGATCTGGGCGCGCGTGCGGTGGATGCCGTCAACCGCGCGCTGCTGCTGCCCGCGCCGGTTCTGGTGGTGGCGCATGGCGCGCTGTTTCGCGCTTTGCGCGCGGCGATAGGGCTCGAGCCGAATGTGCGCGCGCCGAATGCGACGCCGTTCTGGTGCGAGCCTGGTATTCCGACATGGACGGTGACCGAGGCAGGATAATCTACTGCGGAATGTAGAACGTTCCTGTCGGATATTGATTCAATATTAAAACCTCGCATCGACAGGTCGATGCGGGGTTTTCTGTGACAAGGCGGACGTTATTCGGCAGAGGCCTTCTTGCGGCCCCGCTTGGCAGGGATCACTTCGACTTCGACCGGCGCGGCGGGCTTGCGGCCCAGACCAATGCTCTTGGCCAGTTGTGACCGCTTGGCGGCGTAGTCGGGGGCGACCATCGGATAATCGGACGGCAGGCCCCAACGCTCGCGGTATTGGTCCGGCGTCATATTGTATGAAGTGGCGAGATGCCGCTTCAGCATCTTCAACTTCTTGCCGTCTTCCAGGCAGACGATGTAATCGGCGAAAACCGATTTCTTGATCGGTACGGCCGGAACCAGCTTTTCGACCGGGGTTTCTTCCTCGCCGATACCGGCCAAAGTTTTGTGCACCAGCTGGATTAGGGACCCGAGCGCAGACGCTTCCACAGGGTTGTTCGAAACGTGGGCAGAAACAATCTTCGCTGTCAGGGACAGCAGATCGGCGTCAGAATTATTGTCAGTCATGGCATCCGTAAATGTTCAATAGGATTTTACGCTAGTGCTGTTTCGTACGGTAGCATAGCCCAAATCGTTCATTCTTCCCAGAAGACTTCATGGCGCGTTCCGTGTGCAGTTGTCAGCATGGTGCAAGTCCACCACCCCTCAACAATCCGATCGTTTTAGCTTTCATTTCGTCCATCTTTTGTAAATACGGGACGTACACAAAGGTTCGCACAGCGTTGCGAAACTTGCCTGGGTGACCCTTGAAGAAATTCGAAATATCAGGATAAGTCGTTGAAATATTGAATTATAACGGGGTCGCTCAAAGATCGGCGCCAGCGGAGAATCAGCCGTCGAAACCGCGCGGATGGGCCTGACGCCAGGCCAGGGCGGTGCCCACGATGCTGTCCAGATCGGTGAAGCGCGGCCGCCAATCGGTCTCCCCAAGGATGCGGCTGGAATCGGCGATCAGGATGGCGGGGTCGCCGGCGCGGCGTTCGGCGATGCGATGCGGCACGGGCCTTCCGCCGATTCGAGCAACCGAGTCGATCACCTCGCGCACCGAATAGCCGCGGCCAAGGCCGATGTTATAGTGCACGCTGCCCTGCTCTAGTCGGGCGAGAGCGGCCAGATGCGCAGAGACCAGATCGGTGACATGGATGTAGTCGCGGATGCAGGTGCCGTCGGCGGTGGGATAGTCGGTGCCGAACAGCACCAGCTCCGGACGGCGGCCCAGGGCTGCGTCGATCGCCAGCGGGATCAGATGGGTCTCAGGCGTGTGATCCTCGCCCAGGCGGCCCTCGGGGTCGGTGCCGGCGGCGTTGAAGAAGCGCAGGCAGGCCGAGCGTAGGCCGTGGATGCGATCGGCCCAGCCGAGCATGCGCTCGATCATCCATTTGCTCTCGCCATAGGGTGAGCCAGGCTCGATCGGGGTCTGCTCATTGATGGCGCCCGGGCCGGCGGTGCCGAACAGGTTGGCGGTGGACGAGAACACGAAACGCTTCACGCCGTGGCTGACGCAGCCATCGATCAGCCGCCCGGCATTGCCGGTATTGACGGTGAGGTAGTGCAGCGGCGCGCACATGCTGTCGCCGACCAGCGACAGATCGGCCAGATGGAACACCGCATCGAAGCGCCCGTCCGCAAGCACTGCGTCTACCGCCGCCGGGTCGGCGAGGTCGCCGGTGATCAGGCGGGCGCCGGGGGATACGGCTTGGCGATGGCCGGTGGAAAAATTATCGAACACCGCCACGTCGTCGCCGCGGGCCAGAAGGCCGGCCACGAGGTGACTGCCGATGAAACCGGCTCCACCGGCGACGAGGCTGCGAGTACGCATCAGGAAACGCCATCCGATCGGCCAACAGCACCGCCCGAAGCGGAAGATGCTGTGTTGGTTGTCAGGTGCTCATAGGCTGGAATCGTGGCGGAACCCAGCCCACGACATTCTTGTCTGCTATCAATCTGCAATACCCGCCCGGCGCAGCCCGGCGCGGACGTGCTCGAGGTCCTCGCTGCGGTCGAACGGGCTCTGCGCACTGAACTTGCGCAGGGTGAAATCCGGCTGCAGTGCGAGCAGGCGCTGGCGGACGATACCGGCCTCCTGCACCTCGTCGAGATGGCCGAGCCCCGACAGATACGGCTTGTATGCCTCCGCATAGCCGGGGTTCATCTCGCTGACCTCGCGCCCTGTGGCCACCGCGCTGCGGTAGTCGCGTTGCATCAACGCCACCACGGTGCGCGTGTTGTCCAGCAGGAAGGCCTGCGGATGCATCGGCGTCAGCATCTTGTAGCGGGTCACCCGGCGCTGGGCTTCGTCCAGTTTGCCGGCATAAGCATGGGCGAGGCCGGACAGGCTCCAGGCGCTGGCCAGGTTGGAATTGAGCTGCAGTGCGCGTTCGTGCAGGGACAGCGCCTCGCGCAGCCTGCCGCCGGCGGTGGCGCGGACATGGCCGGCCATGACCAAAGCCTGGGCGTCCTGCGGATCGAGCAGGGCGCCGCGATCTGCAAGGCGCGCGGCTTCGGCCATCTTGGCGGCGGGCTCGTGCGTCCAACCCTGGGCGACCAGCAGCAGATGCCACAGCGCAAACCAGCCATGCGCCGCCGCTGTGTCAGAGGTGAGCGTGATCGACTGGCGCAGCATGTCGCCGGCCTGCAGGAACAGCGGCTTTTCGAGGCGGGCGATCAGCGGGATCGCCTTCAGCATGAGGTCGTAGCCGCCCGCTTCGGCTGGCGGCCGCTGGGCGGCGCGCTGGGACTCGATCACCAGGATCTCGGGATCGAGCTGGGCCGCCACCTCGGCGGCGATCTCGTCCTGCAGTGACAGCAGATCGTCCGGCGCGCGGTCGAAGCGGCGGGACCAGACGATCTGGTTGCCCTCCCGCAGGTCCAGTACCCGCAGCGACACGCGCAGCCGGTCGGCAACGCGCTGGATGGTGCCATCGATCAGAAAATCGATAGCGAACTGGCTGCGAATCGCCGCCTCGTCACGCGATTGGGCGGCGAAGCGGGCGAGCGAGGTGGACGACACCAGCGACAGGCGGCGGAACCGGGACAGCTGGGCGGTGATCTCGTCGGCCAGGCCGTGGGCCAGCGGCACCTCGCTTTCGGCGCCCAGCAGTTGCAGCGGCAGCACGCCGATGCGGACGCCGGCGCGCGGGGGTGCCGGTCGCGTGTCTGGGCGGGCTTCGGGGCGCGCTTCCACACGGATATCCAACCGCGGGTCGTGACGTGGCTCCGGCGTCTGGCGCTGCGGCAGGCGCAGATCGCGCACCAGATCGGCGCGCAGGCTGGATGTGGCGCCGGATGCGTGGGACGGGCGCGCCTGGCTGGCGGTGGCGCGTATTTCGGCGGCGAGGCGTTGGGTTTCTTCCGACGGCTGTGCGTCCAGCAGGTCGGCGAGCACCGAACGACAGCGTTCATAGGCCTGGATCGCCATGCAGCGCTCGCCGCGTGTGGTGTAGGCGCGCATCAACGCCCGCCAGGCGCCTTCATGGGCGCGGTCGATCGACAGCAGTTGCTGGGCGGCGGGAATCGCCAGCTCCGGCTCCAATTGGTCGCGCAGCATCTGCTCGGCCAGCACGCGGGCGCGGTCACGCAGACGCTCGCGCTCGGTGGCCAGCCAGTTATCGAAGGCGGGATCGACGCCGTCCAGATCCTCCAGCAGATCCCCGTCGAGCAGCACGAGGGCGGCCGGCTTGGTTGGGCTGGCGCGGAGCACTTCCTCCACATCCACCCATACCGTGCCGGGGCGCAGCATCAGATGGTCGCGGGTGATGTTCAGGATCTGGCTGCCGACCGGGCCCAGCGCGTCCAGCAGGCGATGGATCTCCTGGCGCAGCGAGGCGCGGGCCTGTTCCTCGGGCCGGCGGCTCCAGAGCATTTCGGCCAGCCTGCCGCGGAGCACCGGGCGCGGCGCCGACAATGCGAGGATCGCCAATAGGGCGCGGGTCTTGCGGCCGGTGGGCAGGATGCTTTCGGTGGTGAGCGTCCAGGCCTCCATCTGGCCGATGAGGCGCAGGCGCACCATCACCGGCTCGTTGCCTAGGGCTGGGGTGGGGGCGGAACCGAGCGGGGCTGCCAGGGAGGCTGCCGGCGTGGACGCGGAGATCAGGTTGCGGGGATTGATGATCATGTCACGAATTCACGTCCATACGGGTTGCACTGGCAAGCAAGGGATTTCCCGTAGGCAGCGCTGTCAGACTTTGGTCTCGGTCTGGCTTAAAGTCGCGCTCCGCCTGGGATGGCCCCGCCTCAGCCCCCCTCAGATGGCAGCTTCCGCGAAGATCCTCGTGACATCGCCGCGCCATTCTCCATTAAATCGTTCCAGCCAATGCTCGGCCTGGGTCGGTTTGCCGTGAACGAGTTCGTGCAGCGGCGTGAGGTGGATGGTTTCGTCGCGTCCATTGATGTCACGCAGGTTGCGCGCCTTGAGGCCCTGTTCGGCGATCTCGACCATGTCCCGCGCCACATCGCGCACCGTGCCGGCGCCGAGTTTGGCGTCCAACGCGTGGAGCGCCACCTCCGGCCGCAACGCGGCGTATTCGCTCCAATCGTGCCGGCGAACCAGCGACGACGCGGCGGCGAGGGCTGCGTCGTCATAGAGAAGACCGACCCACAGCGCCGATTGCGCCACCATCATGTCGGGCCTGCCAGCATCGGCGCCGCGCATCTCCAGGAACTTCTTCAGCCGGACATCGGTGAACACCGTGGTGAGATGATCGGCGAAATCTCCCATCGTTGCTTCGCCGACTTCTGTGTTGCCCAGGGTGCCGGCCATGAATTGCCGAAAGGACTGTCCCGCAAGGTCGATCATCTCGCC